>NZ_LVWH01000226.1:0-23882 GCF_001909045.1 Paenibacillus sp. P3E
TATTTGTAGTACCTAAGTATTATCGACATCTATAATCTTTTTCTTTAGGAAGATTTTACATGGTTTCCATTCGGTCTAAGCCTACTAAATATGCAAGTGGGTTTTGTCCTATAAGCTTGATATATAAAAAAGCCGCCGGTAATTCCGACGGCTTTTCCCTAGTTAGACGTCCCCGGTAGGGGGGCTATTTACTTTCTGGCCTTAATGGAGAGATTTGTCGTCTTCCGCCAGATAATGATCTTCAAGCTCAATGAATTCAGCTGATCGATGTACGGCTATCATGCCGTGATAACTGATATCGAGTCCGATGTCTTCCTCTTCCTCGCTGGAACGGACATGGACCAGCTTCCCGATCAGCTTCAGACCACACCAGGTAGTTGCAAATCCCCACGCAGCCAATGTAACCAGACCAAGAGTCTGTACCCCTAGCTGATGCCAACCGCCGCCATAGAGCAGTCCACCATCGGTGGCGAACAAGCCTACAGCTATGGTCCCCCAAGCGCCAGATACGGCATGTACCGGAAAGGCACCCACTGGGTCATCTATGCGGCGGGCTTCCAGCCAGTTGGTAGCTGCCATCATGAGCAGACCGGAGACGGCGCCGATCAGGATAGCTGCACCGTCACTCACAAACGCACAGCCGGCAGTAATACCGACCAGACCGGCGAGGGAGCCGTTGATCACTGAGGGTGCATCTGATCGCTGGTAGCGGAATAAGGTGTAGATCAGTGTGATGCCGCCGCCTGCTGCTGCCGAGAGCATGGTAGCAATTGCGATGTGTCCAATCCTGACATCAGTAGCACTTAAGGTGCTTCCTGCGTTAAAGCCGAACCAGCCGAACCAGAGCAGGAAAGCTCCGACTGAAGCTAACGGCAGATTGCTTGGCAGGGCAACCGTACTGTTCCCGGCCTGATTAAACTTGCCTTTTCTAGGGCCGATCACGATTGCTGCCGCCAGTGCCGAGAATCCTCCAAGGGCATGTATGACGGCTGAACCTGCGAAGTCCTGCAGGCCCAGTTGGTTCAGCCAGCCGCCGCCCCAGGCCCAATGCCCACCCAGGGGATAGATCAGGCCGGTCATTAATATGACATACAGCAGATAGGCGCGGAAGTTGATCCGTTCGGCAACCGCACCCGATACGATGGAAATGACAGCGATAGTAAATGCCGCCTGGAACAGCCAGAAGGTATCAATCGAGATGGTGAAATGGAGATTGGAGAGATCACCGCCAAGCAGGAATCCGCTCGTGCCCACCAAACCACCGGCGTCTTTGCCGTACATGAGCCCAAATCCGAAAATATAAAAAATCAGCGTTCCTATGGTGATATCGGCGAATACTTTCATGATGATGTTCACACTGTTCTTATACCTTACAAAACCGGCTTCCAGCAGGGCAAAACCGCCCTCCATCAGCAAAATCATAGCGGCGCTCAATACGACCCAAATCGTATCTACTCCACCGCCAAGCGACTCCAGCGTCACATTCATTTCTATAGTGCCTCCATACCCCTAATGGTTTTGATTTCACGTATGATCTCTGGTGAGAGCGGGATCTCTTCCGTTGCCGGATGGTTTTCTAGAAGGAGTAGAACCTGATCTAGCTCTAGAATGTCTCTTTTAATGCTGTTTATTCGTTTGAACCGGTCTTTTACATGAACGATATATTCTACGGCTGTGTGATGGCTGGCCGGGTGTCCGGCAAACCATTTGCGGATCGGGGAGAGCGATTGGTACATTGCCTCTTCGGCCCGTCTTTTCTGTTCATATTTGTTGATTTTATCCTTAATCCCCTCGATTTCATCCTCTTTCTTGATCTTGAGGCGTACGATGAGGTCTTTTACTTCCTCTGCAGATAGACGATAAACAACATTATGGTAAACTTCATCTACAATAATCATGTTAGATCTCCTTACATGAAAAGTCATAGACTGATTATAGGGACAATATATTTACAAGTCAATAGGTTTTTGTACCAGGCGGCATGTCAATCCAGTAATGTACTATACGGGGATTGCAAGACCCTCTATTATATAGAGTACAAGACGAACGATCAGCAGGAAGATAGGTGAAAGGATGATGGTTATGACCTACTCGCAGAGGTTGGGCAGCTCAGGAGATGCCTCCGATATTCTCTATCTGGAACAGCAGATTGCAGTAGCCAAGCAGGTGATAAAGCGGGCCGAAGCTGCAGGACATAAGGAAGCGCTGGAGGAAGCGATGAACAAGGCTGCGGAACTGGAAACTGAACTGGATGAGCTTGAGAATTAAGGGAGTAGATTACGCCGATTAATTTGCCTGTAAAAAAAGCCGTACTGTAAGGTCTTAAGACCTGTAGTACGGCTTTGCTTATGAGTGTTAGTAACGAGGGTACTTACATCCGTTTTAAATGCCTCCCAAAAGCATACATGACCCATAAATGAGCTTTGGCCTGCGTGTATTTGTACAGAAACCAGGGCAGTGAGGGCAAATAATCATGAATCGCAATGATGCATTCCTGTGAACCGGGAAGCTGGAGGAATTCCAGCCTTCTGAGAAACCCAGAGGCGCGACAGGTTAATAGTCAGAAACGGAATATCGACTAATTTCCGTTTCTTGTGCATGACCTTTGCCGTCTGGATCATCATTTCTTTGCAGGTCATGCTGTCAGGTCCGCCAACATCAATGGCCCGGTTGTACAGTTCCGTGCTCCCAATGCTTGCTATCAATGCCCGCAGGACATCAGACAGTGCAATGGGGTGGGTCTTAGTGCGCGTCCATGTCCGCGAAGTTTGCCTGTGTCAGCTTCGCTGTCGGCATCATGGAGTGGACCAGATAGATGGCATAGTCAACCCCTTGTAATGCTTTTTCCGCAGAGGATATGGAGAACAGCTCACAGGAACGCCATTCCACATGGCTGTTGTTTTCCTTCTGGTCTCCGTGCCTGGATAACGCGATCACATCATATTCCAGAGTCAGCTGCTCCAGCAGGTTATGTCCGATATATCCGCTCGCTCCGGTTAAGGCGATTTTGAGCCTGTTGCCTGAGCTTTCTGTATTCGCTTCAGTTGTATGCATGGGCATTGCCTCCTGTTGTGCGAACGTAATCGGACGATAAGCAAATAAAGCCGTGCTTTCCAGTACCCGTTTACGCTAAAGTTCAACCTCTTGCAGGTTCCATAAGGCACTAGCGCTATGTGGTCTTTCAATGCCAAACAGTACCCACTCGATCTGAAAGATACCATCTTCATATGAAATATCCAGCAGGCCATTCAGAGCTTCTATGGTTTTTTTGATATTTTTGAGCCCGATGCCATGTGATCTGTGATCGGCCTTCGTCGAACGGATATCGCCGAAAGGACCGGTCTGAACGGTATGGGCATACGGGTTGCGGATTCGTACAAACAGGCTGTCGTTCAAATAATGCATATGTACGGTGATCTGCCGCTCTGGCTCCGGTTCTGTTATTCCCTGGCAGGCCTCTATAGCATTATCCAGGGCGTTGCCGAGAATCACGCAAAGAGCTGCAGTGTCCAGCGTAAGTTGTGGGGGGATGGTCAGCTCCAGGAAGAAAGAAATACCATGGCGGGCAGCATTCTGGATTTTGTAATTTAGCATCGAGTCAACGACCAGGTTTCCGGTATTGCAGCTGTAAGCGTCGGGTTCGAGCCGGCCGAGCAGGGTATCCAGCTCCTGAGCTGTTGCGTCTGGTTCACCGGAATCCAGTTTTACACGCAAGCCCAGCAGGATATGCTTGAAATCGTGCTGAAACTTGAAGCTGTCCTCCTGCATGCTCTGGATCATGTGATATTGATTGAGATAATAGATGTTTTGCTGTTCGAGCAGGAGACGTTTGCTGCGCTCGGATTGGGCGTGCATGATACGGTCACTAAGGACATAAATGAGCAGATTGATGGCCAGCAGCAAAGAGGGAATCACCGGGAATAGCTGCGGGTAGCTCCGAAAAAACAGGTTGTTGGACAGCTGGAGCAGTGTTGTAATGCTCAGCAGCGGACACAGAAACAGAAGGCACCAGTACCACCCGGCAAGAGTACCACTTCCGTCTCCTTTGGTAACCCGCAACAAAACGAAGACCAGCAGGAGCATCAGCAGCTTGGAGAAGACCAGGTTTACCAGATAACCCACGTCTGAGAAGGCGAAGGGAATCACTGTATCGTTGAGAAAAAGAAGTGCAGCTATGAATAGCGCACTATACCCCTTCCATTTGCGCTCTCCTGCATACAGCAGCGATAACAGAAGGATTAGGCCGGTGTTCACAGTGATCATCAGGATATCCGCCAGTGGACTGTAATGCAGGAGCATATGGCAGGCGGCATACAGGACGTAGAGCAGGATTAGGCGGCTTCTCCGTTCTATCCGGCAGACAAAGCATCGGCTGAAGAAATAATGAAGAATACCGGGGATCAGAAGGAAAGAGATCAGATATAGCAGTTCCTCGCACAGTATGGTATTCAGGCAAGACTCCCCCTAAAGCTTAAGTAAGCTTTCCGCACGGGAATGCTGTTCTTCTCGCTGACCGGAAGCTCATCGCCAGTAATCAGCCCGATTTTTCGGGCGCTTATCTCCTTTACACTATAAAAGTTAACGATGTAGGACTGATGAATGCGGATAAAATAACGGGCAGGCAGCTTCTGCGCTTCTTCGCCCAAAGTGCCGTAATACTGGATCTCCCCGTCCCTGGTCATCAGGGAAATACGCCGGATGCGGCTCTCCAGGTAGTGAATGTCCCGGAACGGAATCAGCAGTTCTTTTCCTTTCTGCTGTACCGGCAGGAAATGTTGCTTGCCCTGCTGGCGGATGCGGATCGCTTTTTGCACAGCAGGGATCAACTTGTTCATGAAAGGCTCCGTCAGGACAGGTTTTTTAATGAAACCGGAAGGCTGCACGTCGAACAGCTTCAGATGATACTGCTCGTAGCTGGAGATATAAATGAGCTGTGCAGGATCATTGGCATCATCCGCACGCAGCGCATGCCCTGCCGCAATGCCATCCATTCCCCGCATCTCAATGTCCATAAAAATAATATCAAATACGCTTCCGCACTCCATAGCCTGAACAAACCGCTCGCCCGAATAGTAGACAGTAACTTCTATCTTTTCGGAAAAACGCTCTAGGTTGTCCAGAATCAGTCTCTCCACCAGTCCCGCAGCGCGCGGATCATCGTCACAAATGGCGATATGGATCATACGTTCACTCACTTTCCATATGTATCGTTCTATTATACATTTATTCCCTATATACGACAGTAACTCTCGTAAAATGAACAGGCAGAAGATGAGGGCGAACCGCACATGTTATGGTCATTCCAGATGATTATCTAGATAAATCGATAAAGGAGTGTTCCGGTTGAAATTAGCGGTTTTTGAGGCAAAGGATGTAACCAAACGATACAGCTCAGGCTTCGTCCTGCAGGGGCTGGATATGACGATTATGGCAGGGGATATCTACGGATTCGTCGGCGAGAATGGTGCGGGAAAAACAACGTTGATGAAAATCATTGGCGGCCTCGTGCAGCCGACGGGCGGCGAGATTACCCTTTTCGGACAGCGTGGGAAAAAGGAGTTGCGTGTGGCTAGGCGGGGGGTTGGGTTTCTGATTGAAATGCCGGCCCTGTATCCGCATATGAGTGCTGAAGAGAATTTGATGTTTTATTGCCATGTTCTAGGCATCAGGAACCCCCAACGAATTGGTGAAGTGCTGCAGGCTGTGGCCTTAACGGATGCCGGAAATAAAAAAGCCTCGGACTATTCGCTAGGTATGCGGCAACGTCTCGGATTGGCCATTGCTCTTCTGGGAAGTCCGCAGCTGCTTGTACTGGATGAGCCCATTAACGGACTTGATCCTGCAGGTATTGTGGATATGAGACATATTCTGGAGCGGCTCGTGAAGGAACAGGGCGTAACTGTATTGATCTCCAGCCATATTCTCAGTGAGCTGCAACTGCTTGCGACCCAATATGGATTTATCCATAATGGACGGCTCCTCAAAGAGATTTCTGCCGCTGATTTGCTGCAATCCGCCCAGACCCTGCTCTGTATTTCCACTCCGAATGCGGAAAGCGCCGCTGCACTGCTTAAGCAAAGGCTCCAAATCGCAGACATTACCGTCAATGCCCCCGGAGAGCTGCGGATTCCCAAAGCCAGTGTGGATCTGGAGCGGCTGATGGCTGTGTTTTTGCAGGAAGGAATTCCTGTGGAAGGGTTCAATATGTCTGCGCCAAATCTGGAGCATTATTATATGGATTTGATTGGAGGCGGAGAACGATGAAGGATTTCCTGAGGGCGGAGGTTTATTTTTTGCGGAAAGATGTGGCGTTTAAGAGCATTACGGTGTTGTTTGCGCTCGCCAGTCTTGGGCTGGCCGTGGCCCTTGGCAGAATAGGAGGATATGCATTAAGCAGTCCCATAGAGCCGTTGCGGACGGCGGTGTCTTTCTCCATATTCCTCTATTTCATCATTCCGATGTTCATATGTTTTTTTATCACGGAAGGGTTTGAATATGGCTCGGTACAGAATATTATCGCTTTGGGGCAGAGCAGACAGGGGTATATTCTAGGGAAATATCTGCTAGGGGTGGTGGTCATTCTGTGGTGGCTGCTTCAATTTTTTGGATTATTTCTAATCGTGTATCTGTCTGCGGCGCTGATTACCGGCTCACCCGTCGGTCATGAGACAACCGCTGAGGATATTAGTACCGCTATGCGGGCTGTCGGGTTAAACATCCTGTATCTGGCAGCTTATTCCGCTGTTGTGATGATGCTGGGAGTGATGATACGAAAAGCGGCTTCCGCCATAGTAGCAACTCTTTTCTTCGTGTTCGGAAATTTTCTGCTTACGGGTTACCTTCAGGGAACGTCTTCGGCATTCCTTCGGCTACTGTCCGATCATGCTCTAATGACGCAGATTATGAAATTCTCCGGGATGTATGTAGAGAACTCACAAGTCATTCTCTTGACGGGTACAAGTGATTACGTTCGTGCGGTGCTGATTCCGGTCATTGTGATCATTGTTTGTCTAACAACCGCACTGCTGTCTTTGGAAAAAAGAGATATTCATATATAATAGGGGAAATTCGCGAAAGAAGGTGTGCCGGTTGAACGATAAGAATGGAACGGAGCTTGCCACCTTTGCGGGCGGCTGCTTTTGGTGTATGGTCAAGCCCTTTGACGAGCTGCCGGGCATAGTCTCACTGGTATCCGGGTATACGGGCGGTCACACGGTTAATCCGACTTATGAGGAAGTGGGTACGGAAACGACGGGGCATGTGGAGGCTGTGCAGATTACATTTGAGCCGGCGGTGTTCCCATATGAGCGGCTGCTGGACATTTATTGGCAGCTGATTGATCCGACAGATAAGGGCGGGCAATTCATGGACCGGGGATATTCCTACCGGACGGCGATCTTTGTGCATAATGATGAGCAGCGGAAAAAGGCGGAGGCGTCCAGGACAGCGCTCCAGGCGAGTAAAAGATTCAAGGACCCGATTGTGACGGAGATTCTTCCCGCTGCTCCATTTTACACGGCTGAGGCTATGCATCAGAATTATTATAAAACCCATCCCTTGGATTATAAGCTCTATTTGAAGGGCTCGGGCCGGGACGAATTCCTGGAGCAGCACTGGAACAGCCGTGAGGATCAAAAACGCCTGAAGAGCCAGCTCACCCGGCTGCAATATGAGGTCACGCAGCATAAGGTGATAGAGCCGCCGTATGAGAATGAGTATTGGAACGAATTCCGTGACGGCGTTTATGTGGATGTGATCAGCGGCGACCCGCTGTTTAGCTCGGCAGACAAATTCGATTCCGCCACCGGCTGGGCCAGCTTCACTGGTCCGATTGCCGAAGGGCTGATTCGGCGTGAAGCTGACTATAGCGGAGGAGAGGTCCGGACGGCACTGCGCAGCAGGCTGAGCGGAGCCTATCTGGGTCATTTGTTCTTCGATGGGCCGGAGCCGGCGAAGCAGCACTACCGGGTTAACTCTGCCGCGCTCCGGTTCATCCCGAAGGAAGAGCTGGAGGCGAATGGTCTGGAGCGGTATCTGGAGCTGTTAAGCTGACCGCAGTAATTAACGCAAGGGTGATTAGTGATAAAAAGAGGGGACGGCTGGAATATGAAGCATCTTTTACTCCAATATATGACCCGGCTGACTTCTTTAAGTAATGAAGAGCAGCAAGCGATTCTGGACGAAATCCTTGTCGAGGAATACAGCAAGGGAACCGTTCTGCTGAGGCAGGGAGAGGTTCCCGGCTATTGCTATTTTGTCCTGAAGGGATGCGTGCGGCAGCATGCAGTTGACGTTATGGGCCGGGACATTACCTCCAACTTCTATACAGAGGAGCAGGCAATCTCCATCTTCAATGCGCATAAGCCGGATAAAACGTCGGAGTACACCCTGACCTGTCTGGAGGACTGTACATTAGTTGTCGGCCCGCTGGACACTGAGAAGGCGATGTACACCAAACATACACAGCTCGAGACTATGACCCGTCAGATGATTGAACAGAGTTTCGGTCAGATGCAGGAGGAATTCGCCGCTTTTATTGCCTCTTCTCCCGAAGAACGCCTGAAGGCTCTCCTTCACAAAAGACCCGCACTGATCAGCCGTGTCCCCCAGCATCAGCTGGCGAGTTATCTCGGAATAACGCCGGAATCACTGAGCCGGATCAAGAAGCGGATTCACCGCGAACCCGCGTTTCCAGCGCTGTGTATTGTAGCTGACTGGAATAAAAAGTTTCCAACAATGGAGAGCATTCCTGATGCATATGAGCTATGGGAAGTTCAATTGGGGAGAGTGTTTTTTGAATCCATTCATGAATATGATGTATTTGACCATATTGGCCAATTCGATAAAAATGTTTTGATTTTTCATGGGGATCAGGATGATATTGTGTCACTTGAATATGGGAAGAAGGCATCAATGATATATCCTCATGCTAGAATTGAAGTATTTCCTGGAGAAGGCCACGGTTTTTCAGAAGCTGGTAATCAAAGAGTTGCTGAGATGACATATGAATTTATAAAAGCAAATATCTAATCTCTAAATGAAATAGATATCCCGGGTCTCTGTCTAGGTCTGGGCCGCCTTTCCTGAACGATCTTACCGCGTGAAAGACAAGCGTAATTCATAGTCTGCAAACGCTATCATTAGTTAGAGGCGCTTATGAGCGTATCATGGTTTGGCAACTCAAGTCTGGAGGGGTTTACTTATGCAAAATCGAATTCATACGCCCGGTCCTGTGCTTGGCAGCGACGGCGTTTTGCTGCAGCGCGGTTACTCGACCCAAGCCGTGCTTACCTTCAATCGGGACGCAATCAAGGCACCACCCTGGCGAGTGAAGGAATGGGACTTCTATCAAGTGTCGAACGATCAGTATGGCTTGCAGATGACTATAGGGCATGTCTCCTACGCCGGCGATGTATCCGTGAAGCTCTTCGAGTTTGAGACCGGTAAACGGTACGATATATCGAACATGCTTATATTGCCATTCGGGCGTTTGAATATGCCGGCAACGGCCGAGCAAGGCGATCTGACGTATCAGAAAAAAGGCTTCCTCATGCAGTTTCAAGTGGTGGACGGAGAGCGCCGGCTTATTTGCAAGTCCGCTGGCAACGGCAAGCAGTTACCGATCGACATCGATATTCGGCTAATCCAGCCTGATTCTACCTCGATTGTGATGGCAACGCCATTTGATGAGGATAGTCGTTTTTTCTATTACAATCATAAAATCAATTGTATGCCTGCTAACGGTTTTGCCCGGATAGGGGAGCAGGAATATAGCTTCGAAGCCGATACCGCTTTCGGGCTTCTCGATTGGGGCCGGGGGGTATGGCCGTTCAGCCACGAGTGGTTCTGGGGAAGCGGCAGCGGTTATGCCTTCGGCAAACGGTTCGGCTTTAACATCGGCTATGGCTTCGGTAACACATCTGCCGCCACGGAGAACATCTTGTTCTATGACGGCAAAGCGCATAAGATTGGCCAAGTTCACTTCGATCTGCAAGGAGGCGGTGGTTACATGGCCAGGAAAACCTTCATCAGCGAAGATGGGCGATTCGAAATGGAGTTCAAGCCGATCTATGATCGGTACACGGAAATGAAACTGAAAATTGTCGATACGCATTGCCACCAGATTTTCGGGAAGTTTAACGGGAAGGCCGTTTTAGACGACGGTACGGTGATCGAGGTTAAGGATCTCGTGGCCTTTGCGGAACATGCGGTCAACCGGTGGTAAAGGGACTTAACGCAATCGGCTTGCGCAGTTTCATATTCCCAGGTTATATATCCGCTTCGGCCATTTGATCCGCAACGTAGCTAGATTGAGAAGTGAGAGGCTAAAGATCCACTTTTTGGGGGGCGTTTACAGTAAGACTATTAATTGTCATATTCTCAGCGTTAAAAAATATTAACTATATTTTCCACTGAAAGGGGGAGCAAAGAATACGGTGTCCGTTTATACAATCGCGATATTGCGGCTTTTGCTTCGCCGAAAGGCACGCTTGATTGTATCTCGGCATTTAGCTATACCGATTTCCGTGTGGACCTTGAGAAAATTTACTTGCCAATGCTTATTCTCCATGGTGACGCCGATGCGATCGTTCCTGTCGAGATCAGTAGCCGCACTTGATTATTAAACAAGAAAAGTATAGTATGAGTCTATACTATTGGTTTAAATGTTTAAACATTTAAACTGAGCAAACGGGGAGGCACCAGCATGGGAAAGCAGGCATTGCAGATTTTTCGCGAAAGCCTTCCAATTCTTCAAGTATTAAGCGATCCGCACCGTCAGGATATTCTGCTCCATCTATCGGAGGATGGCAGAATGACGGTCAATGAAATTACCGATAAGTTGCCCTTGTCGCGGCCGGCAGTTTCCCATCATCTGAAATTGCTCAAAAATGCGGGAGTCATCAAAGTCGAGCAAGTGGGGACCCAGCGATATTATGAGTTGTCCATGCAGGAATCGGTGGACCTGTTAAGAAGGCTTCTAGCTGCCTTAGAGCGGGATTGTCTCTAGACCTATTTCATAGAAAGAGGAGCAGGAAATATGAAGCAGTGGAACTCAGAGCAGGTCAATGAAATCCTGCAGGAGCATCGCCAGAAATTCCATAGCGGTTATACACGAAGCGTGGAGTTTCGTCTGGAGCAGCTGGGGAAGCTGTCGGATGCGATCAAACGGAACGAGCAGCTGTTACTGGCGGCATTATATCAGGACCTGCACAAAAGTGAATTTGAGGCTTATTCGACAGAGATTGGTTATACGCTGGACAGCATCCGCTACATGAGCAAGCACTTGAAGCGGTGGATGAAGCCGCAAAGGGTAAGAACTCCCTTCTATCTTGCTGTATCTAAGAGTTACCAGTATAGAGAGCCCTACGGAACTGTTCTTATCATCGGACCCTATAATTATCCGTTCCAGCTGCTGATTGAACCGCTGATCGGAGCCATTGCGGCAGGGAACAGCGCGGTCTTAAAACCCTCCGAGAATACTCCAGCAGTTACTGCTGCCGTTAAGAAGCTGATCAGTGAAACTTTTGATGAGACGTATATTAGAGTGATTGAAGGGGAGAAGGAGACCACCTCGGCGCTGATTCACGCTCCCTTTGACTACATCTTTTTTACAGGAAGCGTACCGGTCGGCAAGATCGTCATGAAAGCTGCTGCAGATCACCTTGTGCCCGTTACGCTTGAGCTTGGGGGCAAAAGTCCGGCTATCGTTGAGCGGACTGCGAACCTCGACGTTGCGGCCAAACGGATTATTTGGGGGAAGATGATGAACGCGGGACAGACATGCATTGCCCCGGACTATGTACTTGCCCATGAAGAGATTAGGGAAGAATTGATTGTCCGGATGAAGACGGTGGTGGCAGGCTTCTTCGGACCGGACGCCAGAGTAAGTCCGGATTATGGCCGAATCGTCAATGAACGCCAATTTGACCGCTTGGCCGCAATTCTGGAAGCGGAGCCGAATAGCGTGCTGTCGGGCGGGAAAACAATCAGAGATGAGCTCTACATCGAGCCAACGCTGCTTGCCGCAACCTCTTGGTCGGACCCTGCGATGCAGGATGAACTCTTTGGGCCGATTTTGCCCATTATGGGCTTCCGTCAAGTGGAGGAGGCGATTGAAATGGTGAACGCCCGTCCCAAACCGTTGGCACTGTACTTGTTCACCGAACAACGGCAGGTGGAGGAGAAAGTACTCTCACGCGTCTCCTTCGGCGGTGGGTGTGTGAATGATACGATCAGCCATGTTGCCAATCACCACCTGCCATTTGGGGGAGTAGGAAACGCCGGGATTGGTGCGTATCACGGGAAATACAGCTTTGAGCTGTTCTCCCATACCAAAAGCGTATTGACCAAGAGCACAAAGCTGGATATCCCTTTCTTATTTCCGCCTTATGGCGACAAGGTCAAGTGGGTCAGAAAGATTATGCGTTAATACATGAGGAACCACGATAAGGGGGAGAAAAAGATGAATAATGTGCAATTTGCATCACTGGATGATGTGAAGAAAGAACTGCTGATCATGGTGGGGTATGACGTTATCCCAACCAAACAATGGCCGCTCTATGAGATTCTTGCCCATTGCGCCCAGACCATCGAATATTCTATGACAGGTTATCCGCAGCTGAAGCCCAGGATTGTGAGAAAAACCATCGGCCGCATCGTGATCCGGAAATTTTTGAAGCAGGGCCATATGAAGCATGATTTAACGGCACATGTACCAGGTGCGGCGAAGCTTGAAAAGCAGGGAACTGTCAAAGAGGGAATCGGACTTCTGCTCAGGGCAATTGATGCCTTTCAAGCCTACGAGGGGAAGTTAGCTCCCCACCTGATCTTCGGAGATCTAAGCAAGGAGGAGTATGACCGGTATTTCACCATGCACGTTACGGATCATTTCTCCGAGGTGCAGTTCGCAAGCTAAGCCAATGACTAGAAGGCAATCACCTGACAGAGGAGCAGCGTTGTTTATATTAAAGAGATGCCGAAGAGATATGGAAGTAATTGGCTTGAGACTTTTATCACTGATCTGATACTCCCATTGCAAGTAATATGTTAGAATATCAGAAACGCATGGTACATTAACTTCATAATTCGCAAGCTATGATTGCTATGGATCACACTATAGCAGGAGCAGCTTCTGGAGAGACCACGGGAATTCCGTGGCGCCGAAGGGTTCACAATCTCAGGCAAAAGGACAGAAGAGTACGGAATGTATTTGTCATGCTGACAGCAGCAGGACAGGTATTTTTTCATATTCTTATAACCCGGGAGATTGGATGACATCCAGTCTCTTTTTTTATTGGCATCAATGTATTGTATTCATAAGGGGGAACTAGGAATGGCGCAAACAGAATTAAAAAGAGAGCTGGCCAACCGGCATGTTCAACTGATTGCCATCGGAGGCACTATTGGTACAGGATTATTCCTGGGATCGGGCAAGGCGATTCAGCAGGCGGGGCCCTCCATCATGATTACCTATCTAATCGTGGGCATCGCTGTGTTTTTCGTGATGAGAGCGCTGGGAGAGCTTCTGTTGTCTAACGCGGGATACCAGTCATTTACAGATATTGCCGAAGACTATCTTGGCCCCCGGGTGGCATTCATCACGGGTTGGACCTATTGGTTCTGCTGGGTCATGACGGCTATGGCTGATGTGATTGCAGTAGGCGTATATGTGCAGTATTGGTTTAATATTCCGCATTGGGTGCCTGCTGTCGTCTGCCTGATCATTTTGTTAGGACTTAATTTACTGACTGTCAAAAACTTCGGTGAACTTGAATTCTGGTTTGCTCTAATCAAAGTCATCACGATTCTTGCTTTAATCGGCATAGGTGTCATCTTCCTGATTATGGGGCTCAAAACGGATGCAGGATCGGTAACGGTCCGGAATCTTTGGGAACACGGAGGCGTGTTTCCGAACGGTGTAAAAGGCTTTTTATTTTCCTTCCAAATGGTTGTATTTGCTTATGTTGGTGTGGAATTAGTGGGGGTATCGGCAGCGGAAACAGCAGATCCGGAGAAAAACATCCCATCAGCGATCAACAAAATACCTCTGCGGATTCTCTTCTTCTACGTTGGCGCATTGTTCGTCCTGCTATGCATTAATCCATGGACGGAACTCAGTCCGGCAGAAAGTCCTTTTGTGAAAACCTTTAGTCTAGTAGGGATTCCAATCGCCGCAGGGATTATCAATTTCGTCGTATTAACTTCAGCCGCTTCTGCATGCAACAGCGGGATGTTCTCGACAAGCCGGATTCTTTATAATTTGAGCCGGAAGAATCAGGCCTCTGTTCATTTTGCCAAACTGAATAAAAATCATGTACCCGGGAACTCGTTATTCATTTCTACGCTGGTCATATCTGCCGGTGCTCTACTGAGCAAGCTCATTCCGGAGCAGGCCTTTGGAATCGTAACCACCATAAGTGCCATTTGTTTTATCTGGGTGTGGGGTGTTGTTCTCGTATGTCACATCAAATATAAGAAGACCCGGCCAGACTTACATTTGAAATCCAAATTCAAAGCACCGTTAACGCCGGCGGTTAATGTTGTTGTCCTCGCTTTGTTTGCTGCGATACTCATTATAATGCTGATCGCTAGAGAAACACGTCCGGCATTATTGTTTACGCCTCTATGGTTCATTCTGTTATATGTTCTGTATTCGGTGAATAGCAGGAAGAGGGAGCAGAGCAATAAAATAATCAGTGCAAAACCGACAATCCATTAAGTCAAAGCAGCCCTCAATCCCACAATTCGGTGGTTTTGGGGGCTGCTTTGATTTATTATGGGGAACAGATAACCATTAACGGAGGTCCTTACATGTCTAAAACAATCGCAGACAAATTAAACTTACACAAATTCAAAAAGGTTGCCATATTGAACAGGCCCGAAGATGAGGATAGTCTATCGGGGTTAATAGCTTATGATACTGAGCTGACGGACAACTGTTATGATCTCATTTTTGCTTATGTGCTTAATATGGAAGCGCTGCAGGATCTCATCAATAAAGTGATTGATCATAACTATTTAGATAAGGGCGGCTATTTGTACGCTGCTTACCCCAAAAAGGGAAATAAGGTCTATTCCACCTATATTCATAGGGACAGCCTGTTTGAAGGGGTGGGAGCGGATGAGGACGGATATATTGGGGCAAGCAGCCTGAAGTTTGCACGTATGGTGGGGCTAAACGACGTGTTTACCGTTGTTGGTTTCAAAGAGGAGACACGGAAGAAGAATGAGGCGTCCTCCAAGCCAAGTCAGCGGGTGGATGATTATACATCTATGATTCCTGCTGTGGAAAATGACTTGCAGGATAGTCCGGAGGCGCTGAAGTTGTACCAATCGCTTACTCCCGGTTACCGGAAGGATTGGGCCCGTTATGTATATAGTGCTGTACAAGAAGGGACTAGAGCAAAGCGAAGAGCAGAAATGAAGAAGATTCTAGGTGAAGGTTATAAGAGTATCGACATTTACCGGAGAGAAAAGCCGTAAGGAAGGAAGGCTTAAAATGATTACCTGAGGATGGCAGGCGGGGAGCAAAGTATAAAAAGACTAGCCCTTGATAGAATGGAGACTTGGCGATGAGCGAGGAACAGAAAGATAAAGCAGCAGGAGAAGTTCTATTTATTTCTCCAATGACAATGGAAGCAAGCAGCGGACTTACGATTCAGGATCTGATCTCTATGATTCAATCTGCTCGGTATTCTAAGGAAAGCGGAGCTTTTGAGACGGGGCACTTTGATGCCAAGACGCTCTTAGACTCATTGAAACGAACCATCTTAAATGCCGAAGCGTTGTATATGGCGTACGATGTCCATACGAATTATCCATACATCGATGGTAATGACCAGGTATGGGTGTTCTCTGAGGAAGCATTCTCAGCGAATGCGGCGGATTATTACTTGCAGCAGCTCATTGAGCTGGAAATGAGAAAGATCAGCCGGGAGGGGCTCCGCAGGATGCTCGCTGAGCTTCATCTCCTTGGCATCCGCAACCTTCTCATTGATAACGGGCAACATACGATCGTGATCAGCAGAGACGATCTATTGCCGCCGCCCGATTGGAGCGGAACGCCGGAGATCAATATTCCTCTAAGCAATCCGGAGCTGCAGCATGCGATGCTTTGTTTTTTTCAGGCGATGTATTCCCGGCAGCAGTATGAAGGCAAGAATCAGTATCTTCAAGCGGCAGAAGCCCGGATGCTGGATGAACTCGTTCAGGCAAAGTTTTTGGTGCCGATGCAGCTTACGGAAGAACCGTCACCCCCTGATGAACAGGGCATGAAGACGTTGAAGCAAGGAACGTACATTCAATTTGCATCCCTTGGCGTGGAGGGGGAAGAACCTTGGCTGCCGGTGTTCACAGATTGGCTTGAGTTTGAAAAAGGTTACGATAAAACGGTATGGGGCGGCAATGTCGCTACCTATGAGGATATTGTGTCCCTATCGGAGAACATGAGCGGAGCCGTCATTAATTTCCGGGGGATCGGTTTCCGGTTGGATGACAAGAATAAGCGGATGATCGCCGAATATAAGAGGTTGTAGAGGCTACAAAAGAGGATGTATTGCTTATCGATAACTATGATCCTCTCTTTGTTGCTGCTTTTGAAGACCAGCCTTCTAATCTAAGTTAGCTCCAAGCAATACGTAACGCTATGCTTTCTGGAATTAAGGATATGTCCACAGATGAGCTGACTACGGTGCGTGAACGTAACGAGCTTATTATGAAGGTCCCGGAGCTGAGGGCTGCGAGTCTAAATAACATGACCCAAATGATGCAGTTGATCATGGAATTAATAGCTAAACGAGTAGGCCGTAACCCGGAAGACTTAGCGGTGCGCACTTTTGCTGGTGCAATTATTGGTGTCAATATCTCGGTGATGCTGTACTATGCGGAGAATCCTGATGCCGATTTTGCGAAATTGTTAGATGAAGCTTTGAGTAAATTAGAGGAAGGCTTGCCATTGTGAAGCCGAAATAGATGCTCTCCAAGGTGGATAGTTTTCAAGAAAAATCCGATAAAAGAAAGGATGACAACTATTCAAGTTGCGAAAAAGGAGAATCTAAATGCCTGCTAAATTAGTGAAAAATATCATCGTGTTTTGTTTGGTTTTCGTATTCTTACCGGCAACATCCATTTGGGCTGCCTCTGTTATTACGGACCCTGCTTTGGCGAAAGCCATTCGAGCGGAATTGAAGCTGCCAGCTAATAAAGAGGTGAAGGCCGCTGATTTGCAGAAGTTGAAGTCTTTGTATCCTATGGAGTCCAAGAATAAAATCGTCAGTTTGCAGGGACTTGAATATGCTGCTAACCTGCAGGACTTATTTCTGCCCGGCCAAAAAATAAAGAATATCACACCCCTCGGCAAGCTGAAAAAACTGACGTTCCTGGCTGTTGACGGGAATCAGATTACTGATCTTTCACCGCTTTCCGGGTTAAGTTCTCTGCAAAAACTGGTGGTTGACGACAACAAAATCAAAAGTCTAGTGCCGCTCAAGAATTTACATAAGCTGACTGATCTTCTTGCCAGCAACAATCAAGTAACAGATCTAAGTCCTCTTCAGGATTTGAAGTTAGAATGGCTTATCCTGAGCGGAAATCAAATTCAAGATTTGACGCCGTTAAAAAATCATCCAACCTTGGAGCACCTTTATCTGGACGATAACCTCATTCAGGAACTTGAAGTGCTCGAGACGTTGCCGAATTTAAAGGAAGTATCTTTGGCAAACAACCCGCTGAATGAGCAAGCAAAGCAGGTCATCCAAAACCTGGAGGATAATGGCGTCATTGTGAATATAAATTAAACATGACAGTAAGCTGTCTACTTTCTCCTTGTATAATTTAGTTCAAGAGGAGAGTGAGGCATGAGCACTATTACAATTCACAAGCCAAAGCTAATACTGACTGGAGTAGCTGTACGTACAACGAACGAAGCGGAGGCCGGACCGGATGGGCAATTGGCTAAACTATGGGAAACTTACTTTCAGAGCAATCTCGGTTCCGTAGCTGGTATTAAAAATCCACATTATATTTACGCACTGTATACGGATTATGAGAGCGATGCAAACGGAGCTTATACGGTTGTTATTGGGCACGAATTAAGCAGTGACACGGCCTTAGGAAACGCTAATCATGTAGTTGCGGTCGTACCTGAAAGTAAATACATGGTATTTACAACGAAAAAGGGACCTGTATATGAAGTAGTGGCTGAGACGTGGCATGAGATATGGGCCTATTTCAAGGAATCTGAGGAAGTAAGGACCTATACGGGCGATTTCGAGCTTTATGATGCCAGAGATTTCGATCCGGCCAATACAGAATTGCAGATTTATATAGCTATACAATAATTGCAAGGGGGTGTTCCAAGCTATTTCAGCTTATGGACACCCCCTATCTATTAATTATCCTTCGAATGTCGTTCCCCAACCTGGAAGTCATCCGCATGTTCGAACATGTACTTCACGGTCATTGCATCCTGCCCCGTCAGCATCTTGAAGTCAGCCGTATAATTATCCATCTTTCCTAACCGGATCGCTTCGCCAAAGGTTACCATCCCCTCAGAAGAGAAGGGGGCCTCTGAGCCTTTTTTAAATTCACCCTCGGTTGTTCTTGGAACACCTAGTGCGTCAAATATGGCGTAATTTTCTTCATCGGTGATAGGTTCATAGATTACATGATTGCGAAATACTTCATTTCCGATTGCCACAAAGTCGGTGATGGTCATTAGCTCAGTTTCTGTCGATCAATTGGATATTGAACTCGTCCTCAAGCAAGGCGATGTGCTGGCTAACCGTAGTCATGAACCTCCGGCGGCGTAAGTATGACTTATTATAGCTTACTTTTGCAGCAAAAAAACTGACCCCGATGCAGCATCGGCGCCAGTTATACAAGCTGATCATCAAAAACCGGATTTACAGATTCGCCAGAAGAAGGGCGATAATAGCCAGAAAGGCCGGAAGGCCCTGGACTAACAGAATGGATTTCTTGGCCGTCATGCCGCCATAGACCGCTGCAACTCCGACACAGATTAGAAAAAACAGTTGAAGCTGAAATCCGAACGTGTCGTTCGGATGGAACAAGCCCCAGGCCAGACCGGCGGCGAGAAAACCATTATACAGACCTTGGTTGGCTGCGAGCGACTTGGTATCCTGCGCGAACTCCTTGGTGGTCCCGAACGCCTTCTGCGCTCTGGGGGTAGTCCACATAAACATCTCCAAGGTTAAAATATACACATGCTCCAGCGCTACGAGCGCCACAAGTATAGTACTCAAAATCATCATCTTAATTCCCTCTTTTGTAATAGATTAGGCGGGATAGCCTCCGCCAGGTGGCGGCCAGGCCCCGTGTAGACGGCGAAGCAGAACAATTTCTCCTAGATGGTAGGAATTATGAGAGGCGATATTACGTAAAATTCCGCCCTTGGTCTCCCCAGGAAAACCGGGGAGCGGTTCGTCCAGTTGTGCAGTCCGGGCAAAATCAACCGCCTTCTCCACGCCTTGCAGCAAATGCCTCACGGTGTCCTGCCATTCTGCCTCATCCCCCGGGGCTTCCTCCTCAGGCCAGCTATCCATTACACTTCCTGGCGCTTGCGGTTTGCCCCCCTCCAGGAAGGTCAGCATGAAATCCTGCCAATAGCTCATATGCTTCATTAATTGATAAATGCTGTACGGAATTCCTTCCGTACGTTGTCCTGCAAGCTCCGGTGTAATATCCGGCAAGGCTCTGGCAATCGGAATATGTCCCCGTTCGCCAATTAATGATTTCACAAGAGCTTGACCAAAAGCAGAATTGGACTCGGACATCATGGAGCTCCTTTCAATGTCTTAATATTTGTATTCAAATTATATTTTGCAAAATCGAATTTCACAAAAGTAAATATACCTAAGTTCAGTGATTTTGTCAATTGTCCAGGCGATCTGCCCATTCAATGTAAGTAGAAATATCTAAGGCCAGAATACAGGGGAAACCGGTATAATGTTAGCAGGCAGAGTCGAAATATTAACAATCGGGTCAGGAGGTATACCCTTGTACATAAGAATACTGACATCCGCCGATGCGGAGATTTACCGCGAGCTCCGGCTGCAGTCGCTGCTGCAGAATCCGGAGGCTTTTCTCAGCTCCTATGAGTCGGAGTCCAAAATCTCCATGGTCACCACCCGGATCAGGCTGGAACCCTCGGATGATAATTTTACCCTTGGAGCGTTCGACGCGGAGGAAAAGCTGGTGGGTATTGTAACCCTTTTCCGCGAGAGCAGACCGAAGATCCGTCACAAAGCCCATGTATATTCCGTATACGTCGATCCGTGTGCGCGTAAGCAGGGGGTAGGGCGGGTCTTGATGCTGGAACTGATCAAGCGGGCCAAGCAGGTACCGGGTCTGGAAATCCTTAATCTGACCTTAACCTCCACCAACCTGTCCGCCAAACGGCTATACGAATCTCTGGGGTTTATCCGCTATGGCACAGAGCCGAGGGCGATGAAGCTCGGGGTTGACTACCAGGATGAAGATCTGATGTTTTTGCCGCTAGTGCCCGAGCTGTAGAATATAAATGGAAATTACAGACATAACTGTGCCTGCCGGAAGCATATGCTGGGTCTAGGAGTCCTGTCCACAAAAGGGGTTGAAGACTTGCAAACTGCGCTGCTTGGCAGCTTTTTATCGGCTATGGCTACTGTACTTGGGGTGGTTCCCATTCTGTTCGTCCGAAGATTGTCCGAGCTGTGGAAGGATGTGCTGGTCGCCTTCACTGCCGGGATCATGGTATCTGCATCTACCTTTGGGTTAATGCCGCAGGCGATCAAGGAATCGGGAATCCTTGCGTTAACCCTGGGTCTGATTACAGGTGTACTGCTGCTCGATCTGATCGAGAATAATATTCCGCATATTGATGTGGAGAACAAGCCCGGCTTCACTAACATGGATTCCAAAGCACTGCTGGTGCTGATCGCACTGTTTATTCATAATATTCCCGAAGGTCTCAGCACGGGCTTCAGCTATGCGAGTGAGCAGCCGAGCCTCGGTCCCATGGTGGCGATAGCCATCGGAGCACAGAATATGCCGGAGGGTCTGATTCTGGCAGTGTTTTTGCTGAATTCCCAGGCGACCCGGCGCAAAGCATTGATTATGGCCGCCTTAACCGGCCTCATGGAGATGGTGTCGGCGGTGATCGGATATTTTACAGCCAGCTATATGCAGAATGTGGTGGGGTACGGGTTGGCTTTTGCCGCTGGAGCGATGCTCTTTATCGTCTATAAGGAGTTGATTCCGGAGAGCCACGGACATGGGTATGAACGCCCCTCAACGTATTCATTTATCTTTGGCCTGTTGGCGATGGTGTATATTACTCAAGTTTTTGGGTGAGGTCCTAGGAGGAATTCCGTCAGACCTTGTCGAAAACTTCCTTACTATGAAGAAAAATATACCAAACAACAAACCTGCGGAAAAAATGTCTTATTATACTTTGCTCGTGTATATGATTGCCGGAGCGCTCGGAGCGGGATACTTTCATACCCGTTCTTTTTTGGCGTTAGATGCTCTGTTATTTACAGCGGTACTGGTTTACATTCTGCGCACCGACCGGATCAAGCTGCTGCCGGTGCATTTTTTTCTGCTGATACTTACCTTACTGTACTGGTTGTCTGCCATTTGGGCGGTGGATGTTGAACAAGCTCTGCTGGAAGCGGGCAAAATCTCCTCCTTGCTCCCGCTATCGCTGCTGTTTGCCGGGTTGTCCCGAGTGCTGCGGGACCGGATCTGGTCAGCCTGGGCCTGGTGTGGAACAGCACTGACACTGTGGGGACTGGCCTTTGGGCTGTTCCGCGAAGGCAGGCTGGAATCGACGCTTGGTTATGCGAACAGCTTTGCCGTCATATTGGCGGCAGGAGTTGCGGCAGGCTGGCGTGCTTATAAGCTCTCAGGTCACAAACGCTATTGGATCGTTTGTGTAATCCAGATTGGCGGCTTGCTATGGACCGGCTCCAGAGCGGTACTGGTTCTGGCTGTCCTCGGGGCAGTTATTTATGTATTCCTGAACCGGGATGCGCAAAAAGTATCCATGCTGGGAACGATGGCGGCTTCAGTCTTGTTGGCGGTGGTCTTAGCCTTTGCTACGCGTAATGGCGGCGAGGCGTTTCGTGAGATAGCCTGGGATGCTCCCGAATTTGCCCTGCGCCGCATCTATTGGAGCGATGCCTTTCATCTATGGCTGAAGCACTGGCTGCTGGGTGTGGGTGGCGGCGGATGGGCAGTGCTGTATCCTTCCGTATATGTGAAATATGTGCATCAGCAGTATTTGCAGGTTGCTCTGGATACTGGGGTTTTTGGAGCTCTGAGCTTTATAGGTATGATTATCTTCTCTATACGCGCGGGGCTGCGCAGGGGAAAAGAAGGCTGGGGCTCTGTGCTGGCCATTATCCTGTTCTGCGCCCATCTTGCTTTTGATATCGATCTGGCTTATCCGCTGGTGTTCGGCTTGTTCATTATGCTGCTCACCGGAGCAGAGGCCGAAGGCGGGCCCGGACAAGAAATTCCTCTGCCGCGTTTCAGAACTATAGCTCTGGCTCTGCCGGTAGTAATTGCTATAATCTGTTTTTCATGGCTGACGGTAGGCTATACCAGCCTTGCCAGCGGGAAGTCAGCGATAGCTGTACAGGACTGGAGAAAGGCGGAACGATCACTGATTGCCGCTGCTGCACAGCTTCCGTGGTCCCATGAGACTCATTACGAATTAGCTGCTCTTTATTCTGCTATAGCCCGGTCCCAGGGTGATGAATCCTATATGCAAAAAGCATTGGAGGAAATGCGAACGGCTTCGGATATGATCCCGGAGAACAGGAGCTATAAAGAGATGGTGAAGCAGGCAGAGAATTGAGGACAATAATGGAATATAAGTTAAATAATACGTTGTAATATGTTGGAATTCCTCGTATTATGGGGAAGGATTTCCGAATCCTACACATCCACCTGGGGGGAATTATTCTGCACAACATTTTACGCAAAATCAGCGCTTCACTGGCAGTCCTCATGCTGCTGGCGTTAAGCGCACCCGTACTGACCTATGCGGCCAGTATGCTGAAAGTATATTACGATGCATCTACCGGAGAGATTTCGGGAGTGATCTACTCCGATCAGAAAGACATTGCAATGGATCTGATTCATTCGAATGGCAGCAAGGTTCAAGTACCTTCATCGGTGCTTGGTGAGGTATATTACTCAGATAGTGCCAAGGCTTACTGGTCTAAGGTAAACGGTACGATTGCTCAAGGTCTGGTACCCGGCTATGCTAAAGTTGTTGCGGGCGATACAACGATGTATGACGCGAGTGTAACGGGGAATGTGTATTCGTTCGGGGATGCTCCAGTGGCCCCGGTGATTTATAGTACGAGCTGGTCCAATCAAACCGATAAGTCTAGCGATATCAGTGTTTATTGGCAAGCCTTTGACAGGTATTCAATTTCATATTACAAGTTTTATAACAATGACCAATTCATCGGAATTACTAAGGCTAACACATTCAAAATCAAAAATCTTCCCGAACATTCTTTGAATCATTTCAAAGTGTCTGCAGTAGACGTATTCGGCCGGGAATCGGATTTTTCACCTACCTATACAATGCGTGTCCGTGGGTTAATGAAGGAAGTGAACTTCCTCTTTAATGGAAAGAAACCCGGTTACGCGCTTCAACCAAATGACATGCTGGTATCATTTGTTGTATCAGAAAACGCTGTAGACCAGCCAGATACATGGGAAGATTTGAGTTTGATTTTATCTGATGCTTCTTCGGATTCTCTTTATAGCCCGTATACAATAAACCATTCAGAATTGAGCGCTTCAGATTTTGAATTAGTCAACAAAGATGGAGCTGTTTTTCCAGTAAGCAACCTCTATAATAA
>NZ_LVWH01000227.1:0-23761 GCF_001909045.1 Paenibacillus sp. P3E
AGTTTGAACGTCTGGATCAATGGACGCGAATGAGGGTGCGAGCCTTTATGCGCAAAAAGAGATCTACGGTGTCAAACCGGCTGATACCAAACAAAGTACTGGAATCAGCCGGAATGGTATTTCTAACAAGCTTACTCACCACACGTTCCTAATTCAGGAGTGAAATAAGCAATCCGGCGACGGATGAAGGAAACTCACTCCTGAAGATGGGGAACTGACGAAGGAAAGCCGTGTGCGGGAAATCCGCATGCACGGTTTGACGGGGAGTCCGAGGGAGTAATCCCTCGTCTTACCCTACTTTGTGATGGAGCATCGGGAAATGATAGCGAGTTCCCGATTGAGGAAGGATTTGAATAGTCAATCGCTTGTCAGGTCATTTATCTCATCTATAGATAAATAATAAGAATGGCAGAACTAAAAGGGCATCTCCCTTATGTTCTGCCATTCTTTAAGTATTACAAAAGCTGAAAGCTGTGCAGAATAATCCGCTCCCGCACATAGATGTATTGCTAGTGAAGGCCTCTCGGGGTGTTATCGCTCCAGCCGGTAGCCGCCGTGGAAGACAGGGCCGACATATTGGTTGAATGCGTAACCGCTGCGGATGGCTGCGGAGACGAAATCCTTGGCTTTTGCGACAGCATCATGCACAGACAAGCCGCCTGCCAAGCCGCCTGTGATGGCAGCCGCAAAGGTGCAGCCCGCACCGTGGTTATAGGCTGGTTCGATTTTGGCTGTTTCCAGTACGGTATATTCGGAGCCGTCGAAGAACACATCGATCGCCAGGTCGCCGCCCAGTGCTTTGCCGCCCTTGACAACAACATTCTTCGTGCCAAGCCCATGAATCAGGCGCGCGGCTTCTTTCATCTCGTCAATGGAGGTCAGCTTGCCCAGCCCGGAAAGGACACCGGCTTCGAACAGATTGGGTGTTGCCACCGTAGCCAAAGGAAGCAGCAGATCACGGATGGCATTTGCGCTTTCCGGGTTGAGAACTTCATCTTCTCCTTTGCAGACCATAACCGGATCAATGACCACGTTGGTCTGAAGGTTGTCCTTGATCGCTTTTTCCGCAACCAGCACAATATCTACACTGCCCAGCATTCCGGTCTTCATGGCGTCTACAGGACCGCCTGCGAACACTGTTTTCAACTGCTCCGCAACGATAGCTGCATCAATCGGATAGACATTGTGATGCCAGCCTTTATCCGGGTCCATCGTAACAATAGTCGTCAATGCGCTGAAGCCGTAAGTGCCATACTCCTCAAAGGTTTTGAGGTCGGCCTGGATACCGGCACCTCCGCTGGAGTCACTTCCGGCAATGGTTAGGGTCTTAATGATTTTTGACAAAGCGAACGTCCCCTTCTGGTATATGAATAGGTACTGCGCAACTCTACGACATTATAACAAAAATCATTCCCGGTGTCCGCACTCCGTGTAAGGTTTAGATAGACAGGTCTATTCCTTATCACTGTCCAGGCTGCTTAGCGCTGTCTTGATGGCCTTGTCGTATTGGTAAGGCTCGGCGTTGTCACCGCCCATCCAGTACACCACAAGAAATTTACCGCCTCTGAAGGCATGAGGGTATATCCGTGCTCCTCCGTCGTAGGTCGTCCGGTTAATCGCAAGCTTCAGCGCATCCAGCCCGGCGGCGCATTCCCCGGCATTATCGTAGGTATAGACGGACAGGCGGTCCGGGCGCACCGGAGTATCGGTCTTGTCGATCAGCAGCTCATCCGGCCATCTGCCTGCCAGCTCTTTTTTGAACAAATGCTCCTCGGTGTCCAGTACACGGCTCAGCCTCATCCCCCGCTGTTCCAGAGCCAGATATAGAGACTCTGTTGTATTTCCCGTATCACCTGCGGCAGATTCTGTATTCTGGACAGCAGGAAGGAGAAGAGGACCATGATAAGTTGTGAAATAACTCAATATGGTATCGATCATGTCTTGTCCGAATGAGCCGGGTGAGGCGGTCAGCTCCAGCTTGCGGAAAAGGTAACCCCATTCCCCCTCTTCATAGTAGGCGGCTCCATCCGCCTGATATCCCTTTGCTTCCGCAGCTACTGTATACCGCACGGTCCGGGCATCCGGACCTTTGGCTCCCATCACCTGCTGCCGGGTGAATTCCCGGGGGGCAATGGTCATTCCATAATCATCTGCCCAATCGGCTTTGCCGGGGATAAATGTGCCGATATCACCCACGGCGCAGCCTTGGCATCCCCAGGCGTTATCCGAATATTGCAAGGTCCGCTGCGGATCTTCCGGATCTTCAAAGGTGACACCATAGGAGCCGTTGGCTCCGGTGATAGCCGATGCGGTCCAGCCTGCAGGTGCCAGCAGGATATATGCACTGCCGGTATCGGCCCGGAAGACGAGTGCGGCCTGAAGTTTGCCTTCCATGTCCGGAGGAAGCGGGTAAGTCATGTCTGGCAGCGGCGGTAAAGTTTCATGTGTCTCTCCGCCCTCCAGAACTGAAACGGAGAACATAGCAGTTAGCGGGAGGGCTATTTCTGACTGCCCCTCTTCCGAAGAAGGGAAGGAGACCGTTGCTGCATAGTTGCTGGCAATACCAACTGCCCGGTCCTTGTTAGGGCTCCTTTGAGTGCTGCCCGCCGGGGCGTCCTCCAACACTCCGTTGTCCTGTGGAGAGACGGCCGGAGTGACAGCCGGAGTGACAGCCGGAGTGACAGCCGCAATGGAGGATTCGGCAGATTTTCCGGGCTCCCAGCTGCTGTAACCCAGCCATAAGAATATTGCGGCTAGCGGCAGCAGCACAGCTGCGTAACTCCAGCTTCTGGACCGCTTGTGTTGCTGTATTCTCAGGTGTTCTTCGACATTCTGTCTCATTTGCGGCGTGAATTGTGTACCGTCAAAAGGCTTCTCCTTCAATTGTTTTTCCCAATCCTCAGGTGATGTGCTCATGATCTTCCCAGCTCCTTCTCCCAGCATTCGTTCGCTTGTTGCCTTGCCCGGTGCAGTCTCGATTTGGCCGCAGAGAGCGAGATCCCCAGTAGTCCGGATAATTCTTCCATACTCAGCCCATAGTGGGCGTAGAGCATCAGTACCTCTCTATACTTGCGGGGCAGCTGCAGGACTATCCTCCATACCTCACTGCTCAGGGATTGCTGCAAAAACACCTCTTCGGCAGACGGGCTGGAAGAATCTTTGCCAATGTTATCCTGCAGGGTTACCCGCCGGATAAAGCTGCTGCTCCGGTAGGTGAGCCAACGGGTTCGGGTAATCTGCAGCAGCCAGGTTCTGACCGCGGCTTCACCGCGGAAGGTATTCATATATTTGTAGGCCCGGATGAAGGTCTCCTGGGCAATATCATCGGCGGCGCTTCTGCTGCGTGCCAGGTAATAGGCATAGTTCCATACATCTTCGCCATAATGCTCCATCAGTGTCTGTAATGCGGCGGCGGTCATGGTGGCCGATTCATTCGTTACGATAGACATGCTGTCCCCCCTTGTTCTCTACTGTATTGACCCCTGCATTCCAGGAAAAGTTTCTTTTTTTGGTAAAAAATATTACGCCAAAAAATTGGCGCAGGTCAAAGAGAGCTGTGGGTTAGAGGAGGGGTTCCAATTGGCTCCATCCGCATATCCATATAGAAGTATAACGTTTAGGAGGCTGCCATGATTGAAATCAGCTTATGCATGATCGTCCGCAACGAAGAGAACAGCCTGCCCCGCTGCTTATCTTCGGTAGCATCCATCGTGGATGAGATCATTATCGTTGATACGGGGTCAACAGACCGGACCCAAGAAATCGCCGCGTCCTTTGGTGCGGTAATTTATGATTTTACCTGGATTGAGGATTTCTCGGCGGCCCGTAACTTTGCCTTCAGCAAGGCCACCAAGGATTATATTCTGTGGCTGGATGCTGATGATTATCTGAAAGACAGAGATCAGGAGCTTTTTAGAGCGCTCAAGCACAGCCTTCCGGAGCATGTCGACAGTGTAAATATGCCGTATAATCTGGCCTTTGATTCCGCAGGCCATGTGATTACGTCACTCCGCCGCAACCGGCTGGTCCGCCGCAGCTGTAATTTCAAGTGGATAGGGCCGGTGCATGAGTATCTGGAGGTCTACGGGCCATCCTTCAGCAGTGATGTCTGTATCACCCATGATAAAGACAAAGCTTTTACGGACCGTAATCTGCGGATCTACCAGAAAAGGGCCGCTGCCGGGGAGGTATTCTCACCACGCGACCAGTTCTACTACGCCAATGAGCTACGCGACCACGGGAGAAATGAGGAAGCTTGCGAATACTACAATCTTTTTCTGAAAGGGGGTCTGGGCTGGATCGAGGATAATTACCAGGCCTGCCTTCGTCTGGCTGAGTGCATGGAACGGCTGGGGAATAAGGAGGGGGCTTTTGAAGCACTTTGCCTGACTCTGAAAGTTGACAAGCCACGGCCCGAATTCTGCTGCAGGCTGGCGGCCTGGCACCTGGAGAAGAACCAGCTGCTGCAGGCAATCTACTGGTATGAGATGGCTGTGATGCTGCCACGGAACAGTGATTCCATGGGGATGCGGAATGAAACCTATAGCACCTGGCTCCCGAATCTGCAGCTGGCCTTATGCTATGATCGGCTCGGAGAACATGAGAAGGCAAACCGGTTCAATGAAACGGCACTTCATTATCACCCCACCCATCCCAGCATGCTGTTCAACCGGAATTATTTCAAAAACCTGCTCGGTGACAAATATGTTGAGCTTGAGACATTTTCAGATCAGGCCGAATAAGAGCGCTTGCCTTCCTGAAGTGCTCCGCCCAACCTGGCTGCCGATTTCCCCAAACACACAAATCCCACTTGAGATCAGGCCTCAAGTGGGATTGTTCTGCTTTACTGGAATAGCAGTGTCTGAATCGCGTGAGCCGGGATAATGTTCTCAGCCAGTTCACCCTTGAACCGCAGCGTGAACGGCAATTCGCTGTCCGTGCGGTTCAGCACAATAACGGCATAGGTTCCGTCCGGATTGCGGAAGGCAGTGGTCTCCAATTTGTCGGTATATTTGGAGCTGCCGACCCGGATTGCGCCTGGACGGATATATTTACTGAAATGGCCGATGTAGTAGTAGGAGCTCTCGTAAATAACTTCATCTTTGGTGGTGTCCCCGATAATCGGAGCATCGCAGAAGTTGCCTACATGGTTCGGACCTCCTTGTTCATCCAGGACGATATTCCAGTCGGTCCAGCAGGACATCCAATGATTCAGGTTGCCGATGATGTCATGACCATAACGTTCTCCTGTATTCCAGGAGCCAAGTTGAACGCCGCCTTCCTGGCAGCCTTCGCTGAAGAACAGCTTTTTGTCCGGGAAACGGTCATGAACGGCACTGAGCGCTTCAAAATGATCACCGGAATACCAGTGGAAGCAAATGCCCCAAATGTACTTGGAAGCGGCCTGATCTTCAAAAGCGGTTTTCGCCCGCTCATACACGCGTTCCTTATTGTGATCCCAGACCAAAACTTTGACATGGGACAAGCCGGCTGCTTCTAAGGCAGGGCCGAGATCATCGCGCACGAAATCCTTTTCCTCTTCAGCAGTGTAAATACAGGAGTCCCAGATCTGTGCAGCCTTGGCTTCATTCTGCACGCTGACCGCCCAAATATCGATTCCTGCTTCAGCATAGGACTGGATGTATTTCACGAACAGATTTGCCCAGGCTTGTCTGTACTCCGGCTTCAGCTTGCCACCGTTATTCATTTCACCATTGGTTTTCATGAATGCCGGAGGACTCCACGGGGAGGAGAACAGCCGGAAGCTGTCACCGACAGAAGAAGCAGCCCGCTGAATCAGCGGGAGGATCGATTCCTGATCTCTGGAAATATTGAAGGAGGAGAGCTCAGGGTCGGTACCTTCGACATATGCATAGTTACCTTTGGAGAAGTCACAGCTCTGGATATGTGAACGGCACAGGGTGTAACCGATCCCATGTTCGGGGTGAAAATAGGCATCGATGATCTCCTGCTGCTTCCCTGGACTGAGCTTGGCCAGAGTTACAGCTGAAGCTTCGGTCAATGCTCCGCCGAACCCCTCGATGACCTGGTATTCCAGATCCTCATAAATATTAATGAGCTCATTTTCCTTCTCTGCGGAATCCGGCTGAAAGGCCAGAGCCTCCAGTTCGGTTAACCGGTCTCCGGTCTCCTTGGCTGTCTGAATGACGCGAACGGTTGAATGGGTTATAGTCATAACTGTGCAGAACCTCCTGAAAGTGTTGTTGATTTTTGATTTAGGACGGCATCGCCGTTTCTTCTTGATTATAGAAGGTATTCTAGTGGTATTTGAAGAAACTATATGGTTAAGAACCTCAACGATCTGGTCGTTAGGCTTATAACTGAAAGGAGGAAGACCATGGAATCACCCGGTGTTCATATTCACCTCAGCTCCTTCTCCCGGCATATCCAGCCCTTCTGGCAACCCTTCCGTGAGGGACTGGATACTTATATCATAAGGCTTCAGGCCGAGGGGGAGTCGGAGGCGCTAATTGATGGTGAGATGGTTACCGTGCTTCCCGGAGACCTGCTGCTGTTCCGTCCCGGTGAAGTATACGATCTGAGAATAGGCGAGAAGGAGAGTCCGCTGGGTTTCAGCGCGGATTATTACGTCATGTGCACGGGGGAGTGGGTGGACCACTGGTGGAACAAGCAGGAGCGGGCCAAGAAGACGCGAATCGCTGAGGACGGCAAGCTGCAGAGCGTCTGGAAGCAGTTGATTCTGGAGAAACGGCGGCTGGACGGAGGCAGCCCGGAAATTCTCGAAGCCCTGTTCCAAGCACTTTGCCTTCTGCTGGACCGCGCAATTGCCGAAGCGCCCGTGGGTCCGTCGGCATCGCTGCTGCTCGGATTGAAGATGAAGAATTACATAGAAGAGCATGCCACTTCGCTGATCAGGCTGGAGGATGTTGCGCGCCACGCAGGTGTCAGTGTCACCCGGGCGGTTCATCTGTTCAAAGCGAAGTTTGGCTATTCGATTATGCAGTACACCGGGCAAATCCGCCTGGCGATGGCCCTGCAGCTGATGGACAACAGCAACTATACGCTGGAGCGGATTGCGGAGGAAACGGGCTTTGGCAGTTATACTTATTTTCATAGAGTTTTTCGTGAACGATACGGTGTAGCTCCCGGAGTGTACCGTAAACGTTCCTGAACGCAAAAAAAACCGCAGCATATTCGATTATGCTGCGGGCCGGGCCTTGTCTATGGTTTTTCTAATGGCTGTGCAGAGCCTGTCCCTTGCTGTCCAGCAGGAGCTGAGGTTCGCTGCTGGAGATGAACTCCAGAACCTTGTCATAGATAATGCGGTGTCCTGCCCGGTTCGGATGAATCCCGTCGCGGCAGATGAATTGCGTATAATCCGGCTGCTGAAGGAATGCGCCGCGGACATCAATGATTTTCGTCTTCGTACTCTCCGCGACCTTGATGATTGTGGAATTGTATCTTTCCTGCCACCAGTAGATCTTCGTGACACTGCCGAGGAATTTCAAAATGCTCTCTTCCGAAGCCGGATTGTTTCCGCTGACCCATTTGAAATAGTTATCTGCATTTAGAGGTGGCAGGCTCATTAGAATCGGCATGATCCCTTGATTTCTCAGGAAGTCGATCATATCCCGGAGCATACTTTCGAATGCCGTGAAATCGGTCTTGGGATTATGCTCGGCCTCCGGATGACTTACAATGTCCTGCCAGTTGAAATCGCAGTCATTCCCCCCGTATTCAATGAGCACCATATCCGGCTTCTCCTTCAGCACATCCCGTTTCAGATTCCCGAAGCCTTTGAGCAGCGTATTGCCAAACCTGGCGGTGTTGCGCAATGCTCCCTTCAGCTTCCCTTGCAGCAGTGAGACGTAGTTATCCTCCAGGATAACATATTTGCTTCTGCCTTCATCATAGACTACACCTTTCGAGATGGAGTCTCCGCTAACCATATATTTATACTCAAACCCTGCAGCTGTCAAACGACCTTCATTCCTATGCATGGTCTCACCTCCGAAACTATATTGTACTTAATCTTAGTGTAAACCATTCATGAAGGCATTGCCTATGTATAAACGTCACGGGTTACGCCAAACAAGCAGCTGCGAAATCCGTGAAACCGGACGCAGCTGCTGCATTTTAATTTGGCTACTGGCCTTTGTGCAATTTATAGCCGGCCAATCGGCGCAATAATGGAGTTCGGGTTGACTCATTCTGGGGAATATCCTGTACAAACCGCATTACCGCCTGCTCCAGACTAGTTACACTGTTATCCCAGGTCCAGGCCAAGGAATCAGCTTCCCCTTGTTCTGCTAAACGGGTTCTGAGCGGAGTGTCATAGATCAGGCGCACCACATCCTGAGCGAGCCGGTTCTCATAGCGGTACGAGAGCAGGCAATTATCACCGTGACGGGCATACTGGAGATTCCCCCCGGAGTATACGGATACCAGAGCAGCCCCGCAGCGCATGGCTTCCAGTCCTGGGAGAGAACCGGCATCGAAGGCGCTGGCGCTGACAAAAATATCAGCTCCGTTATAATGATAACAGAGCTCTTCATCATTCTTTGGGGTGAAAAAGCGGTATTTTCCACCGTCATTCATCTGCTGCAAGGATACCGAGCTATAGAATTCATCCGGCGGACAGATGAAGTTGATGTTCACCTGTGGTGCATTATGTTTGACGATGTCAAGCTGTTTCACCAGATAGTCCTGCTCACGGTGCGAGGCAAATCCATTCTCTTCCTTGCGCAGGATGGCCGTAATATTGAGCGGCTCCTGCAGCATATGGCGGATATGCTGGTTGCGAAACGCCGTACTGATGCCTATAGGTACAATGCTCCCGGTTATGCCATGGCTCAGCGCTATTAATTCCTGCTGCCACCGGGATAATACAAGCAGCTTGTCAGTGATATGATAGGTTGGGAAAGATACCTCGTTCTCCGGCAGAAAAAGCGGTTCGTAACATAAAGATAGACGGATATGCATGCCTTTACCCTTTTGACTTGCAGCCTCCGATACCGGGACAGTCGTATAGAAATTGGATACGATCATATCACTGACGGGAAAATCGGACTCTCTCAGCACCGTATGATCCGTACGCAGCACCTGGGAGTGGACATTATAGGAGATGTCGCCACCGGAAGGCATGAGGATCACGACTTCATGGCCCCGGGCGGTGAGCCCGTTGGTGAGTTCTACCAGCATGCGCTGCGCCCCGCCATGGCACAAGGTTAGAATGGGGAACGTAAACCTCATCGATGATCTCTTCCCTTCTACAATGAAGCTGCAAAATAGCGAATACAGATTATGTATACTATTTTATTCAGCGGAAACTGAAAAGTACCAGGTCTGAAGGTACTAATTCTTCAGCCGACATTAAGAAGAGAATGCAGACAGCTACTGAACTGGAAGCATTAGGAGGGATGCCTGCTCAGGCTCTGCAGCAGGGCTACTGTCTTGCGGACTTCCGGGCCTTGAATATCCTCAAGCGAGACATCGATCATCGGCTTGCGGGCCTGGAGCTTATTCAGGAACTCTGCCGTATGGAATAATCCCCGGCCGGGCTGACCATGACGGATACGGGCACCCTCGGCATACATATCTTTCAGATGGGCAAGGATGATCCGGTCTCCGAACAGGCTGAATGCTTCGTCTACGATCTCATCCTGCTGCTCTACTTGATCTCCGATCAGGTTGCAGGGATCAAAGACTACGCCTATGGAGCTGGAGGGGACCTCGTCGAGAATCCGGCGCATTTTGGCCGGAGTGGATAAGGTATGGGTTCTTACAGGCTCAAGCCCAAGGAACACTCCCCATTTTTCTGCTTCCTCGGCCAGTTCCAGAACGGTGGACCGGAGGGTCTCCCAGCCCAGTTCCTCATACCGATGGGGCTCAAATTCTGCAAAAGTGGTTAACTCACCGGTCTCCGTAGCGACCATCGGTGCGCCGAACAGCCGGGCATACCGCAAATGCTCCTTGAACCGTTCGATCTCCTGCCGGCGGATAGACGGGTCGGGATGAATCGGATTGATGTAACAGCCAAGCACACCGATACGGATACCCGCCCGGTCAAACTGTTCGCCGATATAATTGGCAAGCCCCGGACTAAGCTTTCCGGTAGAGGTGTCGATATCCTGTATGGCTTTGGACAAAGCCAACTGGACAAAACTGATTCCGTAATCTTGAAGCACAGCTGTAAGCTCTTTAAGCGGCAGACAGCCTGCGGTGTGGGCTAAAGTTCCGTAACGGATGAAAAACAACTCCTTTTGAAAAATATGGATTTGTATTAGTATTAGCTTTATATTAATAGCGCTTTCAGTTACTTGCAATGGTAAAGCGCTGACAGAATAGGAGAGAATGTAATGAACACGATAGAGCAGCGCAAGCAGGAACTGGAGAACTGCCGGCCTGAACCGACTTTGGAACTGGGGAAAGTCAATGAATTTTGGGATGGCATCCTTGCGGAGTATGCGAGCAAACCTCTGGATATGATTTCAGTTCCTGAAGCGACGCCGTATCCGGGAATGCGGGTGGACAAAGTCAGCTTTCAGAGCTTTGACGATACGAGGGTCAATGCGTGGCATATTCAGCCTGCACAGGCTGGAGAGAGCGGGGAGCGGCGTCCTTGTATCGTTACGTTCCCCGGTTATACCGGTGATAGAGGATATCCAGAGCGGTACGCCTCCTGGGTGCTGTTAGGCTATTCCGTTCTGGCCGTGGATGTAAGGGGACAGCTTGGAGAGACCGGCAACCGGCTGCCGATGGAGAGCGGTGTGGTAAAGGGCTGGATTACCCAGGGTCTTCTGGAGAAGGAACGCTCCTATTATATGGGGGTCGCTATGGATACCGTCAGGGCTTTGGAAACGGCGGCACAGCTTCCGGGAGTAGACCCGACCCGTATTGCAATTACGGGCAGCAGCCAGGGCGGGGGGATTGCACTGCTGGCAGGTGCGCTAAGCACCCGGGTCGCCGCTGTGGCCGCAGATATTCCCAACCTGTGCCGGCTGGATTTCGGCGTGCTGAATTCAACCAGCTCCCTTACGGAAATCGGCGCTTATGTAAGAAGGTATCCTGAGCATCTTGAGCAGGTGCTGGATACGCTTGCTTACTTCGATATCGTGAACCTGGCACCGCGGATCACGGCTCCGGTTCTTATCTCTGTCGGCTGGAAGGATGCGGTATGCATGCCCGAAACCGTATACGCCGCTTACAACCGTCTGGAGACGGATAAGCAGATTATGGACTATCCTTTTTCCGGACATGAAGTGAGTGAATACCATAACCGCCAGAAGGTTCTCTTCTTGCAGAAGCATCTGGGTCAGGCGGAACGCTAGAACGGGAAGAGGTTAGTGTGAGCACTAAGGGGCGCCACAGCATCTGCAGCTGTGGCGCCCCTTGTCTTTTGAGAAGCTATTTAACCGGTTAAGGAGGACATGACTTTAGGTTGTGATTTTGGCATAGCCGGCAAAGAACAGCGCCAGTTCTCCCATGATCATCACATTCGGTACATGAACCACCACGTCCAGAATGTAAAAGCAGACGAGGATCGCTGTCAGCACTCCCAGATGAACGATTCCCAGCTGATGCTGCTTATGCCGGTAGACATGAAAAACCATGGTTGTGGAAGCGAAATAGAGTAGTACAGAGCCAAAGATCAGATTCAGCATCAGTTCATAATGCAGCTTGTTCAGGAACAGCAGCTGGATCGAGGCAGCCAGCATACATAGCGACAGAAAGATGAACAAATGTCCGTAAATGATCGTCTGTCCGGCGGTATGGACATTTTTATCCACTTTTTTCTCCAGGTTGTCATAGTACTGCCACCACATGGCGATGATCAGAACAAAGGTCAGGGCTGCGAAGCCGACAGATTGCAGGGTCCAGACGCTCGACTGCAGCACAGACAGAATGCTGACCACAGATTCCCCGAGCAAAATCAGCGCAAACAGGGAGAAACGCTCCAGCAGATGATGTGTATTGGCCGGAGTTTTGACCAGTATTTTTCGTCCCAGTAATGGCAGGAGAATGTCGAGGGCGATCCCCGCGTACAGCACCAGGTAACGGACCCAGGAATCGAAGAACAGGGAACAGGCGGAAATCACCAGCCCCACCCAAAAACGGGTCCCCAAATAATGAGCGGTCGCCCTCAGATGCCCATTCTCCTTGGAACGAACAAAAAGATACTGTACTGCAGTCATTGCACGGAGGCCAACGTAGCCTATCAGAAACGAATAATAGGTCTGATCGAAATCCAAGGACAGGCTGGCCGTCATAATTAACACAAAGAATAGTTGGATAATCAGAAAAATCCGGTGAGAGACAATATCCTGCCCATAGCGGTTGACAAATAGCGTCTGTCCCACCCAGGCCCACCAAATGGGGATAAAAATCAGCACGAATTTGCCCAGTGTCGGAAGCGAGAGCGTTTCGTCCTCTACATGCAGCAGCACATGGCTGGCTTTGGACACGGCGGCCACAAATAAAAGATCATAGAAGAGCTCCAGCCAGGTTACTTTTTTTGCAGTCATATAACGCTCCTTTGCTGATCGGATGATTTCGGGTCTGTCGACTGTTTACACGGAACGTTCCGGGTTATATGTTATAATAAAGGCTCTTTCCGGGTGAACGCAAGGCAGTTTGAGTATTAAAGGAGGAACTCGCAGATGGAGAAGGAGAAGGACAGTAGCAAGCTTCCAGCAGAACTTGCAGTGGAGAATTACCCATACAGTGAGAAGAATGAACAGCTTGTGAAAAAAGGCTTCTGGAGCAAGACCCGAAAGTTTGCCGGAAAAATCCCGTTTACCAAAGACGCGGTGGCCATGTATTACTGTGCCATTGATGCCAAAACCCCTTTGTGGGCTAAAGGAATTGCCTTCGGGGCGCTGGCTTATTTCATTTCCCCCATTGATGCGATTCCGGATGCACTGATTGGCCTGGGATTTACCGATGACGCGGCAATTATTGCGGCAGGGGTAAGAGCAATAGCCGGACAGGTAACCGATGAACACCGTCAGAAGTCAGAGGCATTTTTTGAGCAGGAAACCTTATAATAAACCCACATATTGAGGAATAGGCTGCATAGCTTGTTCATTCCTTTGCGTGTACGTGATATAGATGTTATGAAAAAAGGTGCAGCCAAAGCTGCACCTCACACACTCTCCACCGGACTGCTTTCTTTGGAGAGCTGTTTGCTCTGATATTCTTCGCCCCAATCCTTCATTAGCCGGATAATAGGAATGAGCGTGCGGCCAAACTCCGTCAGGGAGTATTCCACCTTTGGGGGAACCTGCTGATAGACTTCGCGGTGGACAACGCCATCCTCTTCCAGCTCGCGCAGCTGCAGAGTCAGCATGCGCTGGGTGATTCCAGGACAGATCCGGCGGAATTCACTGAACCGTTTCTTATCCTCCATCATGTGGTACAACAGCACACCCTTCCATTTGCCGCCGATAACGTCAAGAGTGAACTCAACAGGGCAGGCGGTCTTATCGTCCCCTGAACATTCACCGAATCCGCCTTTACGGTCACGCATAAACAGTGCCACTCCTTCAGTATCATTTTGTATACTACATCACAATAATGTGTGTACTTCATAAGCGATAATATATCTCCTAATATAAATGTGTAAACCTCATATAGTCAAATGTGCTCTAAGTGGAAAAAACTGCTCTGCCGGCGGCTGCGTTCTGCAACGTGCCTTCCTGCAAAGCAGTTTTTTGGTGTGCGATAGTCCTGAAAATACATAAAAGCTTCGAAAAAGAATTGAAAACTTGCTGAAAATTCTGATAGTCTATTGAAGTGAGCTTTTTAACGGATTATCATCTCAAGATTGAAGGGATTCCTACAGTATGAAAATCATTCGTATTATTGCCCAGGTTGCAGTATTGTACATATTCTTTCTTGCCGGAGATTACTTGCAGAAACTGCTGCATTTACCGGTACCGGGCAGCATTGTCGGGTTGCTGCTTCTTTTTGTTTTATTGCTGTTCAACATTGTGCCAGTGAAGCTGATTGAAGAAGGATCCTTGTTCATTCTGGCCTATCTTCCGATGTTCTTCATCCCGGCGACTGCCGGAATTATGAACCACCTGGATATATTCAGCGGCCGCGGGCTTCTGATGATTGGCATACTGGTTATTAGCAGTGTACTGACCATGGTTGTGACGGCGCATGCCAGCGAGTGGATTACGGGCCGCCGCGAAGCCCGCAGCAACCCCACCAAACTTACGGTTGTGCGCGAAAAGGGGAGCGAAGCATGAATATTTTGCTTGCTGCCGGCTTCGTTCTGATGAATGTTGGGATCTATCTGTTCATGTCCATGCTCTACAAAAGGTTTCGCCTACCCGTGCTTCTGCCGGCACTGACTGCGACGTTTACAGTAGTAGTTCTCCTGCTTGGCTTCCATATTTCCTATGACACCTATATGATCGGCGGAGAATGGATCAACCGCCTGCTCGGGCCGGCAGTTGTATCTCTTGCCTATCCGCTCTACAAGCAGCGCCATGTGCTGTGGCAGAACCTTCCGGCCATTCTCGGCGGGACGGTTATCGGCCTGCTGGTAGGTATGTTCAGTGGACTGCTGATGGCCGCGGGCCTGGGCTTTTCCAAACTGTATGTGCTCTCGATATTGCCCAAATCCATTACGACAGCCGTAGCGATCCAGATTTCCAGCAACCTCGGCGGTGACTCGTCCTTAACCTCCGTATTTGTGATGATTGCCGGATTTACCGGAGCCATTGGCGGACCCTATATTATCAAGCTGTTCAGAATCCGCAGTGAATCCGGTATCGGCATTGGCCTGGGTACTGCCTCTCACGCCCTGGGTACAGCAAAAGCCCTGGAGTACGGTGAGCAGTCAGTGTCCATGAGCTCGGTAGCTATGACGGTCTGTGCCATCGTAGGTTCCATTGTGGGGCCTTTAGTGGCCTGGGTCATGTACCACTAAAGCTCCACTAAAGAATCCCTGGAAAATCTCTGGAAAATCTCTGGAAAATCACTAAAAGTTGCCTCTTATAGTTGCCTCTTAATTTTCTACACGGAGCCGGATTACATTCCATGAAGCTTTGGACAGCAGGGCGGTGATACGGCCGTCCTCTGCCGAAGCTGTTCCCCGGTCATGCGGAAGCACGTTGCCCGGACTTGCCTTGGTATTTGCCGCCTGAAGATCTTCATGATCCATAACGGTATGCTGAATGACTGTAGTCTTCCCGAAGCTGCGGAGATCCACGGTAAACTCCATCCCTTCAGTCAAATGGCGGTTTACAGCAAAAACTGTAATCTCGCTGAGCTCCTCGTTATATACACTCACTGCTTCCAGGTAAGGAACATCCGTAAAATCCTTGGAATCATATTTCGGACTGGAAATGAGCGGATGAAGCACCGTTCCCCGGCCGTAAAGAGAAGCATGCATGTAAGGATAGTAGGTGGTCTGGAGCCACAGCGGGCCTCCGTTTTCAGTCGAAATCGGTGCAATGGTATTGATCAGCTGGGCGATGCAAGCCATCTTCACCCGGTCCGCGTGCTTCAGCAGGCTGATCAGGCAGCAGCCTACAACCAGCGCATCCTCCATATTATAGACATCCTCAAATTCCGGCGGGGCAACCTGCCAATGCGTCTCCATCCGGCTTGACCCCTGTGATTTCCACACATTCCATTCATCCAAAGACAGATAAATTTTCTTTTTGCTCTTCTTTTTCGCTTTGATATAATCGCAAATCGCTGCCACGCTGTCGATGAACTGGTCCAGATCCAGTGACTTGGCCAGGAAATTGGCGGTGTCACCCACATTATTGTTGTAGTAGGTATGCAGCGACAGGAAATCCACATTGTCATAAGTCAGATCGAGAACGGTTGCTTCCCATTCGGCAAAAGTGCTCATATCACTTCCCGAGCTTCCGCATGCAACGAACTCCAGCGAAGGGTCCACCCAGCGCATACCTTTGGCGGTTTCATTGGCAAGCCGTCCGTATTCTACAGCGGTTTTAGCCCCGATTTGCCAAGGTCCGTCCATTTCGTTGCCGAGGCACCAGGTTTTGAAACGGTGAGGAGCTTCTACCCCGTGGGAGATCCGCAGGTCGCTCCAATAGGAACCGGAAGGATGATTGCAGTATTCAACCAGATTTCTGGCGGCATCAATGCCACGGGTGCCCAAATTCACAGCCATCATGACCTCGGAACCCGCCAGCTTGGCCCATTCCGCGAATTCATTCGTGCCCATTTGATTGGTTTCGGTGGTCCACCAGGCCAATTCCAGCGATTGCTTGCGTTCTGACTTGGGGCCAACTCCATCTTCCCAATTATAGCCGGAGACAAAGTTACCGCCCGGGTAACGGATAATCGGAACATTCAGTGCCTTGACAGCATTCAGAACATCTTGCCGAAATCCATTCTGGTCTGCCGTAGGGTGTCCGGGTTCATAGATTCCGCCATATACAGCCCGGCCTAGATGCTCGATGAACGAACCGTAAAGGCGGGGGTCAACCTCTGCCAGCTGGAAGTCTTTGTCGACAATCATAGATGCTTTAATAGTCATAAATGAATTGCTCCTTTGCATAATTAATATAAATATTAATTGAGTATTAATTTTATTAATTACATCATACGAATCATCCGGTATACTTAGCAATATAAAAATTCAGGATTAATAAATTCGCTAATCCTTATGGTTTGGAGGCTGCTGAATATGTACTTAACAACGAATGCTGAATCGCTAAAGGTGTATGAAGCCTTGGCCAGCGAAGTAAGGTTACGGATAATTGATCTGCTTAGTGTCCGGGAAATGCATATCAAGGAGCTTGCTTCTACCCTCTATCTGAGCAGTGCGATCGTAAGCTCTCATGTCGCCAAGCTGCAAAGGGCCGGGATCGTCAGCTCGCAAATGAAAAGAATCGGCAGCGGAACCTACAAATATTGTTCCTTGTCGGCAAATTTTTTACAGATTAAGCTATCAGGCTCACGCGGAATTTCCAGAAAAGTAGTGGAGGTGTCGGTGCCCGTCGGACAATATACGGATTTGCAGGCAGCACCTACATGCGGCATCGCCACAACGGAGAAACTGATCGGCTATTATGATGACCCGCGCTATTTTCTGGACCCGGAACGGGTGGATGCCGGGATTCTCTGGTTTGCCAAAGGTTATGTCGAGTACAAGGTGCCAAATTATCTTTTTATGGATCAGACGGTGCAGGAAATTGAAATTTCGATGGAGATGGGTTCGGAAGCTCCGCATGTGAACGAGAAATGGCCTTCGGATATAACGTTTACCCTGAACGGGATTGAATTAGGCAAGTGGACCAGTCCCGGCGACTTCGGTATGATGCGGGGGCGCTTGACCCCATCCTGGTGGAATGCAGAGGTGAATCAATATGGACTGCTTAAGGTGCTGAGAATCAATAAGGGCGGCAGTTACATAGACGGACAGCAGATTTCTGCAGTGACTCTGGACGATGTGTGCTGGCAGCAGGATCAGTGGAGTTTCCGGTTGACCGCGGAGGACAGCACCCGAAGACGAGGCGGATTAACTCTGTTCGGACATGGCTTCGGAAACTATGAGCAGGATATTGTATTTAGAGTGTATTACGAATAAACCCTTGCCCCTCCATAACCTTTCATATATGGTTAAAAAATGGTGCGTGAGCGCTATTCTTTTCAGAATATGGAGGTGGCACAGGTGAGAAAGTGGCTATACGGCATCATCGCTGTCCTCGCCCTGACGGGAATTATTGTATACGGTTTTGTCAGTGCCCCCAAGGTATTTCATGTGGACCGCGAGATTACAGTTACTGCCTACAAGGAGAAGAATCCCGAATACTCTCAGCCTGTGACCCTGCTGCTCAAGGGAGTATTTGATGAGAAATCCAAAAGTTACATAGGTAAAATAACAATAAACGGCAAGGTGCTGGAGAGATGCAGGTTGTCCCCTGAATTTGGCTTAGCGACTTGTGCGGAAGCGAAGGGCGATCCTTCTTCAGTCATCGGAATGGTGTTTGCCAGCGCAGACTATAAGCATTGGAGCTTGTTGATCGGTCCCTCATACACAGTTCAGAGCTCCTACAGTGAACTGTATGTCTTGTTGAATAAAGGAGAGCCTACAGGTTCAGCGGGGGACATCATCATGACTTTTTCCGCTGACGGCCGTGAGGCTGCCCTGAAGGAGTCGCACGCTCTGGTTGAGCGCTGGCAGGACCGGATGGCAGACCGGAATCCCTGATCTTCACAGAAAGCATGTTTGCAAACCAGTTCAATGGGTAACTATAACTGAAGTAACCCATTAACCTGCAAAGCATTATGCAAAGGAGGATTTCACATGTCAGATCAAATCGAAAATGAAGCGGACATCCGCAATAAAGAAAGCAAACAAGGCGATTCCCTTGCGGAACGCAAAAAGATGGAGAATGGTGTGGACATTGAGCCGGAGGCCGATGACTGGGTAGCCAAACCTGCAGAAACCTCCCATCCTGATCCGCTCCCCAAGAACTAAAGCAGCATGCTGTCTTCTGACAGACTACCCGCGAAGGTAGTCTGTTTTTTTTGATACGGATTCATATTGAGAACCAAATGGTTAATAACGTATACTGAAAATAGGTACATCGAAGTCATGCCTTCATTCTCCAGTTCATTACAGATTTCACAGGTCTCTGGGCAATCCATTTTGCAGGGAGGAATCGTTAATGCGGAGTCGGAACGAGAACGGACGGTATCGGCAAAAGCGCGGAGACGCGCTTGTAGGCAACCTTGAGAAAAAGTACGGTTCGGACTTTGGCGTACGCAGCGACATGAAGCTGGAGACGCTAAGAAGGCAGCATGATGGACAGTCGTTAACACAGCTGCTTAAGGAACAGCAGGACAAAAACTAATCCATAGGGAGCGTATTTGAAGGCTTCCAGAATGATAAACATAACCCGCGGGTTATGTTTTTTTTGATATTATTCCTTATCGGGCAGCATAATTGAATGTCAAATCCGTTTCAGAGCAAACGTTATTGACAATTCAACTACTACGTGTTACTTTATAGCAGTAGTAAGTAATACTGCATACCAGTGGTACAGAATAGCAAGGAGTGATTGTGCTGGAAAATCTAACGGAAATGCTCAAAGGGTCGCTTGAAGGCTGTGTTCTTGAAATTATAAGCCGCAAAGAAACTTACGGTTACGAAATTACGCGGCAGCTGAACGCTTTCGGCTTCACAGATGTTGTGGAGGGAACGGTGTATACCATCCTGATCCGGCTTGAAAAAAATAAGCTGGTGGAGATCACCAAGAAGCCCTCCGAACTGGGACCGCCGCGAAAGTTCTTTGCGATCAACGATGCGGGTCGCGAGGAGCTTCGGAGGTTCTGGGAAAAGTGGGAGTTCGTATCCTCAAAAATTAACGAGTTAAAGGAGAGAAACTAATGAACTTTTGGGAAAAAATCACGGGAAGCGACATGACTAAAGAATTCAAAATGTTTGAAGCGCGAGCCCAAAAACTGCCGGCTGATTATCAGGCGGCATGGGAGAAAATCAAAGCCAATCTTTGGACGCACTCCGATTTCAGCGGTCGCAACCTCATGCCAATTCTTGACGGTGTGCTTGGCCTGCTTGAAGAAACGGCGGCGGACGGTCAGAGTGTCCAAGAGGTTTTGGGTGACGATATCAAAGGCTTCTGTTCTGCGCTGGCCGGTGAAGAAGAGGCAAAGTCTTATCGCGACAAATGGCGGGAGCAGCTCAACAACAATATCGCTAAAAAATTACGTGAATAGGAGGAGGATACCATGAATATACGGGATATCATCGAAGGTAAAAAAGAGTGGCGGGCGCACGTGGCGCGTGTCAAAGCCCTCCCTAAGGATTATCAGATTGTTTATAAAGAGATTCAACGATATTACTTTAAGGTCGGTCCTGTCGAATTAACCGAAGATACGGGGCTGCTTTCGGGGATTGTCGATCTTTTTGAAGAGGGCGCGGCCTTGGGAAAAGGCGTGCTCCAAGTGACTGGCAGTGACGTAGCCGCTTTCTGCGACGATCTAATCAAAGATTCAAAAACCTATGCCGACATCTACCAGGAACCTGCTGACCAAGAAGTGAACAAGGCCATGAAAAAGTGGACGGATAAAATAAAGTAAAGGGGGATACCGGGATGGAAAAAGCAATTGAGGTGAAAAGTCTGCGAAAATCTTTTAAGGGCACAGAAGTCCTTAAGGGCATCGATTTTGAAGTGAAGCGGGGTGAGATTTTCGCCCTGCTCGGCTCTAACGGCGCGGGCAAAACGACGATTGTCAGTATCCTTACTACGCTGCTCAAACAGGATGGAGGCACTGCCACCGTTAACGGATTTGACGTTGCGTCAGATCCCGAGAACGTACGGCATGCGATCAGTCTGACCGGGCAATTTGCCGCCGTGGACGAAATATTGACCGGGCGGGAAAATCTTATCATGATCGCCAAACTGCGACACCTCCCCAATCCGCGTCAAGTGGCTGACGATCTGCTGATACGCTTCAGCTTGACTGAGGCCGCCAACCGCAGGGCTTCCACCTATTCGGGCGGTATGCGCCGGAGGTTAGACATTGCCATGAGCCTGATCGGAAACCCGCAGCTTATTTTCCTCGACGAGCCGACGACAGGGCTTGACCCCGAGGCACGCATTGAGGCATGGAAGATGGTCAAGGAGCTGTCGGACGGTGGCACGACGGTATTCCTGACCACTCAGTATTTGGATGAGGCTGAACAGCTTGCCGATCAGATTGCCATTTTGCATGAGGGCAGGATTATAGCGGGTGGCACACTTGAGGAACTGAAGAAGCTCTTCCCGCCCGCAAAGGTGGAGTATGTGGAAAAACAACCTTCATTGGAGGAGATCTTCCTCGCGATCATCGGGAAAAGGGAGGTAAGTAACCATGAATAATTACTTTTTCAGCGACATGAGCGTTATGCTTGGACGTTCTATGCGTCATATTTTCCGCAGCATGGACACTATCATCACGGTCTGCATTACTCCGATTGCGATGATGCTGCTGTTTGTCTATGTATTTGGCGGCGCAATCCAAACCGGTACGGATAATTATGTGAACTACCTGTTGCCCGGTATCCTGCTCATTGCGATTGCTAGCGGGATATCCTATACGGCTTACCGCCTGTTTCTGGATAAGCAGAGGGGCATCATTGAGCGGTTCCACTCCATGCCAATTGCGCGTTCCGCCGTGTTGTGGGGGCACGTGCTGACCTCACTGGTATCCAACGTCATTTCTCTTGTCGTCATCATTCTCGTAGCACTTCTTATGGGCTTTCGCTCATCGGCAGGCGTCCTCCCCTGGCTCGCTGTTGCCGGTATACTTGTGCTGTTTACGCTGGCGTTGACTTGGGTTGCGGCGATTGCCGGGCTGTCCGCGAAATCGGTGGAAGGGGCTAGCGCATTTTCCTATCCGCTTATCTTCCTGCCGTTTATAAGCTCGGCCTTTGTGCCGACCGAAACGATGCCTTCAGCCGTACGCGCTTTTGCCGAAAACCAGCCGGTGACCTCTATCGTCGAAACCATCCGTGCTCTATTGTCAAGTCAGCCGGTAGGCAATGATATCTGGGTTGCTCTTGCGTGGTGCTTAGGGATACTGATGGTTGCATATCTATTTGCGGTACGCGCATACAAACGGAAAGCAGCTTAAACCGGCGGAAAGGGTTTGAAGCCTTCCCAACTGGTTTTGCCTAAAATAACCAAAAATTACCTTGATGGTTCCCGTCCCGTACCGGGCATACTACTTCCCAATAAAACCTAAAACTGGGTGGGGGCGGGAACCATTTCGATATCACAGCTGCTTTCGCTGGGAGATTCCCCTGGTGTGATGCTGGCGGGAGAATATTTTTTCTATTTTATGCTGTATTCTTTTTTGGGTTGGGTGCTGGAAGGAAGCTATAATCTCTATAGCCAGGGGGCTTTTCGCAAGGAGGGCTTTCTCAAGGGGCCTTTCAAGCCAATGTATGGTTTCGCACCGTTGCTGCTGGTGGCGCTTAAGGACCTTAGCCTTCCGTTGCCGCTCCTAATTGCTCTGGCTTTAATCATCCCTTCCGCCGTTGAGTATGCCAGCGGCTGGCTGCTGAAGTATGCTTTTCATAAGCAGTGGTGGGATTACTCGGGTATGGCCTATCAATTGCGGGGACATATCTGTCTGAAATTCTCATTATACTGGTGGGGGTTAGCGACTATATGTATTTATGGTCTGCAGCCGCTTGTAGAGATGCTGTATCAGCCTATATCTGCAATATGGATGCTGTTGCTGCCGCTCATGGCTTTGATGCTTACTGCTGATCTGCTCTGGACCTGCCGAACCTGGCGGCGTGGTTCGAAAGTGATGGAGCTTGGGGAAGGTTAAAAACTGTGTATTATATTATGCGAGCGAATGTGTATGGAGAATCAAGGGACATTTTCAGCCTTCGGGCCGATAATGTCCCTTTGCTGTTTGTGGAGACAAGGAATACATGCTAATGTTGTCAAATATAGTGAGAGAAGTCCACAATAGCGACCATTTATTCATGATTTCTATAACGACGGTAAAGTGATCCACTGGATCGTGGACAATTCCAGAGACGGCATGGCCGCAAGTGCGGGGAAAACGGAATATGTATGCAGGGCAATCGGACTTGCTGAGGCTGCTGGATTTTACAAGGTTGAATTGTCAGACTGCGACGGCTATGCGAAGGATGAGAAAATCACCGTAATTTCTTTCCGCAAGAGTGAACGATAAAAGTGATTCAGAACCGCAGCGGTTAAAATATTGCTAATCCACAAACAGGAGGTATACTATGCCAATATCCGAGTATTACCGGGGTCTACGGGAGAAGGTTGGGAGTGAACTGTTAATGGTGCCGTCTGTCGCGGCAGTTATTAGAAATGAGGAAGGTGCGGTTCTTCTGCTCCGCAAGGGTGGGGAACAGCTGTGGGGGTTGCCTGCAGGTGCCATTGAACCCGGAGAGACACCGTCGAGGGCTCTGCGCAGGGAAGTATATGAAGAGACAGGACTGATGGTGAACCCGCTTCGGATCATCGGGGTATTCGGCGGAGAGAAGTTTACATATGAGTACAACAATGGTGACCGGGTTCAATATTCGGTTATTGTGTTTGAATGCTCTATCGTTAAGGGAACGCTCCGAAGTATCGACGGGGAGGCGGATGAGCTGGTGTTTTTCAGCGAAGAAAAGCTACCTGGACTGGCCATCCCGTTCCCACCGGAGATTTTTAAACGGGATTCTGCTGAGGAACGGGTCATTTTCGAATAATACCCGTCATTTTGATTATGGGGATGAAAGTAGTGAGAGCCAAAATTTTATACGGCTGTGCTGTACTTATATGCATTATACTGGGGCTCAGCTCCAGAGTATGTGGTGACTGGCTGCCACCGTTTGCCGCCAAGCATCTGGGAGATGCGCTGTGGGCATCAATGATTTATTTTATTTGTCGTGTGCTGTTTACCCGGCGGCAACGATGGCTGTCACTGGTCCTGAGCCTATGTTTCAGTTTCGGGATTGAATTTAGCCAGCTTTATCAGAGCGAATGGATCAACGTGGTTCGTGATTCTGTACTTGGGGGATTGATTCTCGGAAAAGGGTTCCTTTGGATTGATCTTCTGCGGTATACGGCAGGAATAATGTCCGCTTATGCGCTGGACCGCATTTGTTCGCCCCGTATGATACGCCTGGATAAGTAACTAACAAGCAGAGCAGGCCACTTGTGTGATGAAGTATTTCCATGAACCATTCTATAAATCTTACAAAATTGCTTCTGGATTATAGAGGATAAAGAATATATATTTAGGG
>NZ_LVWH01000228.1:0-23208 GCF_001909045.1 Paenibacillus sp. P3E
ACGTCGATGAGTCTTGCAGGTCATTTCCCTTTGTGTGTTTTCCTGTAAGATATACGATTTCGTATAGGTTTCCCCGTTTTTACGGCGGGTCACCCAGCATCGCCGCCACCTCTGGTTCACTGCATTCCGGGCTGGACTTTGCCTGCAGGCCCTTCGGATTCTTCCTTACGGAAGACACCCTGCCCTTCCGGCAACCTTCGGTTGCCGGAAGTCTGCTTCGGCTACGGCACTTTAAAGGGTAAAGTCACCGGGTGGATTTGAACCACCTAGATAGTGCGACTGTGAGGCGCACGCAAAAAAGCGGCACCGCTGTGCCGCTCCTTGCATATATAGCCCATTTTTTGCAGAAAATTTACTTACCAGTGTTTTCCTCGGCAATATGCTTCACGAATTGAAGGATCTTATCCTTAGGCTTATCTCCGCCCAACACTCCAATATCTATCGACTGGGTGTTATGGTTGATTGGCAGAGAAGACACGAATTTCGAGTCTGTAATATCTACAGCGTAAAGCTCGTTCACGGTACTCTCCCCTAATTTCCCCCATTTCAGACGGGGATCATCCTTGGCGATCTTGCCATCCCCCAGAATCGGCTCCAGATTCTGAAAGCCATCCTGGCCGCCGATCCATTTGAGTGTAGCTTCATCCAGAATCAGAATATCCGGTGAGTTGGCTGCCAGCTCGACTACAGCCTTTTGCATATAGTTCATATCCAGTGTATCAGAACCTTCGCCGGTCTTGGGAAGGTATACAATGCTGGTGTCCACCCGTTTCCATTCAGGATACTCATTAACAATCGCCTGGTTCAGAGCGTCCATCTTGCCGTCCTTGTCCTTCACACCAAAATTGCCGATGAACATAATTTTCGCATCAACCGGCGGCAGGGAGGCCAGATATTTTCTGTGCTGCCAGTTGTTATACAGCGCATTACCAGCGAAGACAAGTACGATTACCGCGATAATAGAAATAATGACATGTGTTTTATAGAGCCGCATAAAGCGTTCCCATTTCCGCGCTCCACCGGCAAGACTGCCGTATTTAGCCAGCCGCTGATCTTCAGCCTCCTGAATTTCCTGCTGGTCTCTGGAATCCAGTATAAATTTGATGGCTTGAAAATCCTCTTCATACGCTGCGATTTCCGCTTCATTGGTCAATGAGCGCCGCCGTCTAAGCAGCAGATCGAACCTTTTGTCCAATTCCTCTCTGGTTACGGTCTCAGGCAACCCTAACCTTTCATAGGCTTGTTTCAGTTTCTCGTTCACAATCAAGTCTCCTTTGGGTTGATGCCGGTCCTGCATTTCGCCGCTGCCGGAACAGTCTGGAATCGTTGTGGCTTCTACTTCTCTATTTTATCAGACATGCACCTACTTTCTCCAGTCGACTCCATGATAATGAACTCCCGTTCTGTTTCTCCGTTCTTGTTCAGGAAAGATGTAGTACGCACAAAGCCTGCTTGAGTATAGAGTGTGAACGCTCTTTGATTAAAAGCAGCAACAGTTAATCTAAAGCCCGAGGGTGCATACGTCGCCTGACCAAATGCCAAACCCGCTTGCACAAAGCCGAGCCCCTTCCCCTTTCCTGTCAGATCCGGCCTCATCCCCAGCCCGATATCCAATACATCGTCGCCTATGTACAAACCCTGCAGCCTGCCCCCTGGAACCTGAGCATTTTGTCCATAACAAAAGAATCCAACCAGCTCACCCTCAGTGGAAAGCACCGAGAAATACGTTCCGTCCAACATTTCTTGTATGTCTTCGGGATCATCTGTCATATTATAGATAGAATATGGCGGTTCATAGTCCCAATTCACAATTTTCCGGGCCTGCTGTTCATCCATTGCTGCGATGCAGTAATCATTTGCCATGCCTCTGTTCAAGCTCCTTACCTCCACGTTAATGTTTATGCCCCTCTACATTCTATCCCAATCGAAAAGAGGCTTCCCCATGCTAACAGCTATTTTTATCCTTTTTTACCTCTATGCTCTGCTTCATCTGGTCACAGGGTTCGTTCAGCTTAAGTCTAAGCGAATTCCCGTCAAAAATGCAGTTTTTTTTATCACTGGCGGATTAGTCATTTTGTTAACTCCAAGCCATCAGGCCATCAGACTAGCTCCAACTCTATATTTACAAAAAAACCTTCCTGTGCGCTGCTCCGGAGGAACAGGCACAGGAAGGGAATCTGCGAATCCGGGAATCGTATCATACAATGAAACTACACTCGATGATTAAGAAGTATAAGTCCGTCCAAGCCCAAGTTCCGTTAACAACTGACGGTAAGCAATTGAGGTTCGGTCCGCCGGAATATGTGCTTCTGCCTGCAGATCAAGCGGCAGATCCTCCGGAGTCTGCGACTCCACCATTTCTGCGTCTTCTGCGAAGACCTGCAGGTTGAAGTTGATCGTATCCTGTACCGGTGCGCTCTTATCGAAGTTTCTGGAGATCGGACAGAAGAGCCGGGTATATCGCGCAGATACCGGGGAAGCACAGTTTAGAATTTTGAGTCTGCCTTCTTCCGGAAAATAGACGGTAAGCGAAGCCGCAAACGGCGGGAACACACGGAATTCGCGCAGCCACATGAAGCCTTCCGGTGCCGGGTTCTCCTGGCCTTTCCCGTAATTGCTGACCGTACTCCAGTATTCTGCAACCAGTTCGCTGCCTTCGCGTCTAACCTTGTATTGGGGAACCTCAGTGTTGTTGCGGTCACCGAAGGTTGCCGTATGCACATAAGCGAAATGTGAGACATCGAGGAATCCTTCCATCTGGCGGCCGGACGAACCGGCAATATCGAAGCTCGGCGGCAAAATATTCATATAGTCCGGATCCTCCCACCCGGGGAAGGCTGGAATTTGCTCAGGAGATGAGCCTAGGCAGGTCCAGATCAAGCCGTAGCGTTCAATGGCCGGATACACAATCAGCTTCAGCTTGGGTGAGATTTTGGAGCTGGGATGAGCCGGAACGGCGGTACATTTCCCTTCACAGTTATAGCGGAACCCGTGGTACGGGCACACAATTTCGCCATTCTCTACCCAGCCCTTGCTGAGAGGTGCTCCCCGATGGAAACATAGATCACGCGCGATGACCACTTTACCCTCACTTCGGTAGCATACCAGCTTCATATCCAGCAGCTTCACTGCGAGCGGTTTGTTCTGTACCTCATCTGCTATGGCGACCGGGTACCAATATTCAGCTAAGACCCGCCAGTCCTCAGGGGAGAATGTGCAGTCACGGGGAAGCTCGAGTTCATGCACCAGTTTCTTGTTTTCCTCAATCATGTTCGTTCCACCTCTCCACTCCCGATAAACTCCGTTAAGGTAATTTATTATATGTTAGATTATATAACTTATTGTGTATATTTTAATCTTGTTCCCCTAAAAAAATCAATCTAAAATCGTCTGTTTTTGGATTCCTGACTAAAAACACGATTCAAATGTTATGCATAATGACATAAAACATAACATAATAGTTTTTGCACCTGCCACTCCTGCAGGCCGTGAAACCCAAAAAAATCCTGCCAGTAATACATTCTCACGTGGAGAATCCATTACTGACAGGATTATTCCTGACTTCATATCCAACAGTCAAAAGGGATCAACTGCTCTTAATCACACCTTTTTTAAGAATAACATTACCGTAAAGCGCCTCTTCACCGGTGATTACAATAGCATAAGCACTTTGTGAGCGGGTATAGAAAGCAAAGCGTTCTTCATGGGAGATCTGCGCATCCTCATCAAAACCAGAAATGATTTCCTTATACGTATCCCAGATTACAGGGACTGTAGGATCTCCTGGAACGACACTCATGAGCGCAGCCTGATGATCCGCATAATGATCCAGCGGGAGCAGCTCCAGAACCGCAGCCAGCAGCTCAGGAATGCCTAAGCCGTCACAGCGGATCACCCGGGAATGCAGCGCATGGCCGGGAAAGTTGGCATCTGCGAGCACCAGCTCATCGCCATGGCCCATCTCCATCATGATTTTCACGAGTTCGGGGGAGAGCAGCTTGGGGATTTTCTTCAGCATGTTCAGATCCCCTCCTTACATTCCATAGAAAGACCGCAGCGCCACCAGCTCTTCAATCCGGTTCGGCGGCAGCTCACGTTCCCCGTTAATCATGCGGGTTAAAAAGGTCAGCTTGGCGGTGTATTCCAGCCGCTCCATGTTCATATACGCACCCATTACATCCTTGCCCCAGGACAGAGCGCCATGGCTTTCCAGCAGCACGGCTGTTTTCTTGCCCAGGAACGGCATGATGGAATCAGGAACCTCCTCCGTAGAAGGTGTGCCGTATTTAGCCAGAGGAATATCACCCATAGCGATAACGGATTCCGGCATCATCATTTTGTCGAGTGCTTCCCCTTTAATGGCAAAAGCAGTGCCAAACGGCGGGTGCGCATGCACTACCCCGTTCATCTCGGGAAGCTCCCGGTATATCCGCAGATGCATTTTGACTTCTGTGGAAGGTCTGTAGCCTTCGTGTGCTTCCAGAATCTCTCCTTCGAGATTGACTTTGACCAGCATATGCGGCTCCAGATAGCCTTTGCTGACCCCAGTTGGTGTAGCTAACACTTCACCTCCGCTCAAACGGGCAGAGATGTTGCCATCATTCGCGGCTATAAAATCCTTATTGAACAGGTTCCTTCCGATATCGCAAATCTGCAGTCGCAGTTTCTTTTCCAGCTCATCCATGGTTTATTCTCCTCTATTATCATTTATTGGCCGATAGACCGTCAGGGTCTCGGAAGCTGCTACAATCTCTGCGGCCTGGCTGAAATCCAGTTCGCCCAGGGCTGCCAGCTGCACCAGCAGATTGCCGAGCGCACTGGCTTCGATGGGACCGGCTATAATTTCTCTTCCGGAAGCGTCCGCCGTCAACTGGCAGAGGAGCTTGTTCTGAATCCCCCCTCCGACCATATGAACTTTACGAACCTTTTCACCAGTAATTTCTTCCAGCTCCCGGATCGCAGCCGCATAGGACTTGGCGAGGCTCTCCAGAATCGTGCGGACCATCGCCCCTTTGGTCTCTGGGACCCGTTGACCGGTACTCCGGCAGTATTCAGCGATACGTCCCGGCATGTCTCCAGGCGTACTAAAGACCGGATCATTCGGTTGGATAAAAGATTGTGCTGCCCCCTCGTTCCCGGCAAGTGTGGAAAGCTCCCCGAAGCTCAGCACTTCACCCGCTTCCGCCCAGGTCCTGCGCGTTTCTTGGAGCAGCCACAGGCCGGTAATGTTCTTAAGCAGCCGGTTCCCGCTGCCATAACAGCCTTCATTCGTGAAGCCATATTTATAGCTTGCCGGGGTTAGCACGGGAGCCTTCGTTTCCATGCCAACGAGTGACCAGGTACCGCAGCTGATAAACGCCGCCCCATCCTTCTCCGCATATGGAATGGAGGCTACGGCGGATGCCGTATCATGAGAGGCACCGGCAATAACGCGGATGGGTCCGCAGCCCAGCTCAGCGCAGAGCTCCGGCAGCAGCCTGCCGATGGCCGTTCCGGCCTGAACACGAAGCGGAATCAGACCCGCCGGAATTCCCAGCCTGCCGAGAACCACAGATGAAGGGTCGCCAGTACCGGCGTCCAGCAGCCCGCTCGTACTCAGAATGGTTTTCTCTGCAGAAACAGTCCCGGACAGCAGGTACAGGAACAAGTCAGGCATCATGAGAATATGGTCAGCACGCTCCTGAAGCAGCGGGTTCTCCTGCAAATCCGCAAACAGCTGATAAAGAGTATTGATCGGGTCCGGCTGATTGCCGGTAAGCCTGAACTGCTCCTCAGGCGGCAGCAGCTCCTCCAGGCGATTACGGTATTTCCCCATCCGCTGATCCCGGTAATGATACGGAGAATCAAGCAGCTTCCCGGCATGATCCAAGTAGCCGTAATCTACTCCCCAGGTATCCACACTGAGGCTTGTTATTTCTCCGTGAGCCTGGCACGCCAGCTTGATTCCCTGCTTGATCTCCTGAAGCAGAGCCGGGACATTCCAGTATAAATGTCCGCTGTCCTGCACCGGTGTGTTGGCAAACCGGTGAACCTCCTCTGTCACAATGCTGCTTCCGTTATAAGTACCGAGGATCACTCTTCCCGAGCTTGCCCCGAGATCCACTGCCAGCAGTTTTATCCGCTTGCCCATTCCATTCACCTGCCCGCTTCCAGAAGTTAATATAGGGGTCCAAAGTTGCGGCAGGCCCGGTAGTCCGCAGCCTCGAGACTCTCCGTCCCGAACAGTGACCAGACACGCGGCCGAAAAATCCGCGACGCCTCCACATTATGCATACTGACCGGAATGCGCAGCATGGATGCCAGTGTAATCAGATCTGCACCAATATGACCGTAGCTGATTGCTCCGTGATTGGCTCCCCAATTATTCATCACGTCATACACCGAGCTGAAAGAGCCGATTCCGGTGAGAATAGGGGCGAACCAGGTGGTCGGCCAGGTAGGATCTGTACGTTCATCCAGCGTGCGGTGCACCTCTTCAGGCAGCTCCGCAGTATAACCTTCCACCAGTTGCAGGACAGGCCCCAGTCCTTTGACCAGATTAAGCCTCGCCATTGTTACAGGCATTCCGCCCTTGGTCAGATAATCGGTAGAGAAGCCGCCCCCGCGGAAATATTCCTGTGAAGCCGCCCGGAACTCCGTTGCCTTCAGAGTAGCTTCCACTTCCTCATCTGTGATCTCCCAGAATGGTTTGATTACCGGCTTGCCATCTCTCGTCTGTTCACCAGCACCGTCCAGTGCAGCAGATCCGGAATTGATCAGATGGAGCAGGCCGCCAGCTGCCTGGTCTTGCAGCTCGTATCCGGTGACACGCTTCACGGCTGCCGGACTCCAGTAGGTGCGGACATCGGCGAAGATCTGCGCCGTATTCGTCAACAAGTAATTGAACAGCATGGTCACGCCGTTCAGGCTGTCATTCTCCGTAGCCAGAATATAAGGAGCGCGCTTGCCGTTCCAGTCGAAGGAGGAATTCAGGATCGTCTCCATGAAATCACCATTCGGGAAGTGGTCCGTCCATTGACGCTGCCCCTGGAAGCCGGCGGCAAGCGCGTTGTGGCCTTGAGCCTCTTCTTCAAATCCAAGCTCTGCAAGCAGCGGATTCCCGACCATCAGATCACGGCCGATAAGTGCCATCTTGACGCAGGTTTCCCACTGGGCTTCCTTCTCTTCGCTGCTAAGCTGGAGATGTCCAGGGTTATTATCAGGGCCGATCCGGCAATTCTCCTTCGTCCATTTCAGCGCTCGGGCAAATTCCTCCTGATCGTAAATACCTTCCTCGAAACGGCGGACGAACTCGGACATATCGATATATTCATTGCGCATGCCCAGGTACTCCTGAAAGAACTGGTCATTCACAATCGAACCGGCGATGCCCATCGATACCGATCCCATCGACAGGTAGGAGGTACCCTTCATCAGAGCAACGGCAAGTGCCGATTTGGCGAACCGCAGCAGCTTGGTCTGGACATCAGCCGGGATATCCTCGCTTCCTGAATCCTGCACATCCTCCCCATAGATCCCAAAAGCCGGAATGCCTTTCTGGGCATACGCTGACAGCACAGCAGCAAGATAGACCGCGCCGGGTCTCTCCGTACCATTGAATCCCCAGACCGCATTCGGAATCGCCGCATCCATATCCATCGTTTCCGAGCCATAACACCAGCAGGGTGTTACTGTAATGGATACCCCTACATTCGCGCCTGAGAATTTGGCCTGAGCGGCTGCAGCTTCCTTCACTCCGCCAATCGTGGAATCCGCAATTACACATTCCACAGGTGAGCCGTCAGGGTAATGCAGGTTTTCCTTCAAAAAGGCAGCGACCCGCTCCGCCATACCCATCGTCTGGACTTCCAGTGACTCACGCACACCGCGGCGTCTCCCGTCAATCGTCGGGCGGATTCCGATTTTGGGATAATGAGTTGTCATGCCATATAACCTCCTCCGAATGATAAGAACAATAAAAGCGTTTGCATATGCTCTATCATAAAATCATAAACCAGGTATGTCAACATAAATCCACACATTTATAGTGAGTTTATGTGGTTTTAATAATATAAATGTGGAGTCTTATGTGGATTTTCCTTTTATTTATCCCTCGGATTATAGTAAAATAGAAATAAAGATCAATCATGCTAGGAGGTCCGCCTTAGTGAGAGCATTTGAACGCCGTGAACTCATTATCAATAAGCTCTACCGTAACAAAAAAGTCCATGTCGCTGATTTGGCGCAGGACTTCAATGTCTCCGAAGAGACGATCCGCAGAGATTTGGAGAAGCTGGACAAGGAAGGCATCGCTAAGAAAAGCTATGGCGGCGCCATCCTGAATGTTCACACCAACGAGGACCCTTCCTATTCCCATAGACATGCGGTCAACCTCGAGGCTAAGCGGGTCATTGCCGCGAACGTCCTGGAGCTTATTAATGATGGTGACAGCCTGATGACCGACACCAGCTCAACCGCTTTTGAAGCACTGAAGAAAATTACCGAAGTCAAAAAAAACCTGACGATCATCACCAATTCACTGGTCGTCCTGTCCGAGTTCCAGCATTCCGGGCACAAGCTGATCTCCACAGGCGGCGTGCTGGGAGCTGAAACCAACTCCTTTGTCGGTCCGAGCGCCTCCCACACCATCCAAAGATATAATGTGGACGTCGCATTGTTCAGCTGCAAGGCACTTTCAATGACAGGCGGACTCAGCGATTCCAACGAAGCCGAAAGCGAACTCAAGATTCTTATGCGCCAGCAGGCCAGCAAAGCGGTACTTCTCGCAGACTACTCCAAATTCGACCGGATTGCTTTTATCCGATTGTTCGGCTTTGACGAGATAGATTTTATCGTTACAGACGAGAAGCCCTCGGAGGAATGGAGCATGTTTCTGAACAAATACCAGGTCTCACTTCTCCACAGTCCCGCAGAATAATCCGGCTACAGTGCGAAAGTGGTACGAAGCTCCTTTTCACATAAGTTTCTTGTCCTTTCCATTCCTTTGCTTCACATGATGACCTATAATTAAGGGAAAGATGATCTTTGAGGTGTGCGATGAACGAAGACAGAAAAGGCAAATATGATAACATTGATGAGCTGATGGCTGTATTTCAGCAGTTCTCCAAAATCAACTGGCAGAAGAACAACCCCACCCTGCTGAAGCCCAGTGAAATTCGTGTGCTGGTTACGATCAAATTAGGAACCGAGAAATCCGGCAAGCCAGTGCTTACGATCTCTGATATCAGCAAAATGCATAAGGTCACCTCCCCCACTATTACCCAAATGGTGAACAGTCTGCTGGCACAGGGTTATGTGGTCCGCACCAGCGATGCCCTGGATAAAAGGGTCAGCGGGATTGCATTGACTGACAAAGGCGAACGCTGTGCCGACGCCGCTGTTGACAGAATCCGCGACACGTTCAAGGGGATGATTGACTATCTCGGCAAGGAACGGAGCGAAACGCTTATCGAGCTTTTGAATGGGGTCTATCACTATTTCGAAGAAATCAACGGGCAGCTTGAGGACTGATAACCTATATTTTTAGCACAAAAAAACAGCAAGTACAGGGCAAGCCCTATACTTACTGTTCCGGGTTACTGCTGATCCGGCCGGTCTGGAAGCTGCATCAGATAGCTGTTCGACATGTTCAGCAGCCGCTCCGCAGCTTCGAACTGCGCTTCTGTGGAGCCGCCTTGGGTCACCGAATTATCATTTAGACTGTAGTTGCTTCCATCCTCGTAATCATTCCCCGTCAGATAGATGCTCGTGTTATTCACGAAGGAACCTGTAGGCAGGAAATGCCGGAACGGGATCAGGTTGGACGTGGAGTTCAGCAGATCCTCACCGAAATGCAGCTGGTTCTGCAGCGGCACTCCCAGCAAATTGGACACTGTTGGCAGGATGTCAATCTGTCCGCCTGTCCGGTCAATGACCGGAGGCAGTGAGCCGCTTGGCGAGTGAACGATGAATGGAATATTGAACATATCCGTATAACCGTATTCATGTCCGATCATTTCTTTCAACAGATCCTTCTCATCATTGCCAAGCGTATACATCGGCACGCCCTGGTGATCCCCATAGAATACAATCAGGCTGTCATCCCACAGTCCGCTGGTCTTTAGTTCCTCCAGAAATTGCCCCATCGCATAGTCCGCATAATTCTGAGCCTGAATATAGTCACCCAACAGCGTCCCTTGATAACGTTCCGGCAGCTTCATCTTGAACTTTTCCTCAGGAAGCCGGAAAGGATGATGTGCACTCATGGATATGACCATCGCATAGAACGGCTGATCCTTGGCATCAAGTACGGCCAGCTCGGGTACTGTTTTGGCGAAAAGCACCTCATCCGAAGAACCGAATGCGATATGGTCATCATCCCCAAAGAATGACTGGTCATAATATTTATCAAAGCCTATCGCTTTGTACAAGTCTTTGCGGTTCCAGAATTCCACACTATTCGTATGGAACGTAGCAGTATAATATCCGTTCGCACTTAGCAGCTTTGGCAGGCTGGGCACGGATTTTTTCATATAGGGCGATGATGTTGCAGGTTCGTTCTTCGGCACATAAAATGAGGAGTTCACCACGAACTCGGCATCCGAAGTGGTACCCTGGCCCGCATTGGTGTAGAAATTGTTGAAATACGTATTGCTATGTGCCAGCTTGTTGATATTCGGCGTAATCTCCTGTCCGTCAATGGTCAGTCCGATCAGAAAGTTCTGGAACGATTCCATCTGGACTACGATCAGATTTTTGCCCTTATCGGCTCCCAGGTACTTCGGTGACTGCGGTGTTTCAGTACCCTTAATGGTATCCACCGCCTGCTGGGTAATCTCCTTGCTGTCAATAAGCGTTTCCTTCTCTGTGCTGTCCGCAAACAGCGTATACACCTCATAATTCAGGATTCCCATGCTTTCCGCTTTTTTGATCTCGTTCATGCTTGCGTGGTTGGGCCAGATATTGAAGAAGCACAAAGCGATCGAAACGGCGGTCGCACCAAGCAGAACAGGACGGTTGATCCGGTATGTGCCTCTTTCCTTCCACTTGGCAATATATTTGGGACGGAACATAAAGAGCAGGAAGAAGACAATGTCCACAAAGATAAACAGATAATACGGGGTGATCAGAGAATACGTGCTCTCTCCGACCTTTGTAACCTTATCCGCTTGCTGCAGCGCATGGTAGGTGGCGATCACGCCATAATACTTGTAATACATCAGGACGGAAAAATAAATCACCGTAATGAACAGATTGGCTATCATATAATACAAGATCTTCCGTTTGGAAGACAGCCATTCAATTAGACTGAACACAATAATAAAAAAAGGAATTTCGGTAATGACCATACTCCAGTTCGGACCGTCGCTGAACACGACAAACCAGGCCACGGCACTTTTGAGCAGAAGCACGAAGCTGAACAAGAGAATCGGCCGATTTAAAATGCTATTCAATGATTTCTTCATGAAACAATTCGTTTCCTTTCACAAAAAATTAATCCCCTTTGATGCGGTAGTGGATAACCCTCTTCTGCAATCTGCCGATAACAACCGCGTCCATGAAGCCTACAAAGATTCGGTTGAAAGCACCGTAACGATAACCTCCGTCCCTTCCCCCCTGATGGCTCACCGACACCTCAATCACGGAAAAGCCGTTCATCTTCGCGAGCGTCGGCAAATACCGGTGCATCCCGCTGTATAAATGGAAGCTCTCCGCCACTTCACGTCTCATCAGCTTCATGGGGCACTGCGCATCATACAGGCTATCACCGGTGAGAAAATTCCTTATCCCGTTGATGAGTCTTAGCAGCGTCCTTCGGAGCAGCGGGCCTTTACGGTCCATCCGCTTGCCATTCACGAAATCCACCCGTTCAATGAAGGGCATCAGCCTGAAAATGTCCCTGGGATCAGTCTGCATATCCGCATCAAGCAGAGCGATAAGCTCTCCGCCGGAGGCTTTCATTCCCGCCCAGATCGCTGCCGTCTGGCCGCAATTTTTCTCGAAATGGATGACCTTCACCGCTGAATCGGACCGGGCGATCTCATCCAGAATGCCAACACTGCGGTCCCTGCTGCCGTCGTTGACGAACACAATCTCATAGCTTTCTGTCCGGCTCTCCATTGCATTCTTGATGCTGTCATAGAGCTGACGGATACTGTTCTCTTTATTATATAGTGCTGCGACTACAGATAGTCTGATCAAACCGAACCACCCCGGTACATGGATCTCTCATTTTTCTAACCACATGGACTTCTCCGACAACTGTATCAATACCACTACTGCATTAAATCACAAAGTACTTAGGTTATCAACCTATTTTTGTGTGGGATATACGTCCTGGGTTAATCCAAGTTTTTTCACCAGCGGCTTGATCGACAGTCCTTGGACCAGTAATGAGAACAGCACAACACTGAACGTCAGTACTAATATATCCTGCCTTCCTTCAAAGGACATAGGCAGACTCAGGGCAAGTGCAATGGACAAGCTACCCTTCAAGCCGCCCCAATTCAACACACTTTTCCAGGAACCCGGGAAGTTTCTAAGAGCAGCAAGGCTTGTGTAGAGCGCTATCGTTCTACCCAGCAGTACGATCACAATCGCAGCGAGAATAAGCCCCCACTTATCGGAGAAGTTAATATTCTTAATTTCCAGGCCAATCATCAGGAAGATCAGGGAATTCGCTACGAGGGTGATCACATCCCAAAAGGAATTAATGTTCGTCTTCGTAGTCTCTGACATGCCGACCCGTGCTCCATAATTGCCAAAGATCAGCCCGCTTACCGCTACAGCAATAACACCCGAGACCTCAAAATGCTCTGAAATGAAATAGCTCCCAAAGAACAGCAGCATGGAAAAGCCAATCTCCAGCGGAAAGTCATCATACAGGCGGATCAGCTGGGAAAATATATAGCCCATAATGGCACCGACCAGAATGCCCCCCAGGGCAAACTTCAGAAAGAGCAATATTCCGCTGCCGATTCCCGCCCAGCCCATCTCCATGTAAGACAGCAGGTATACGGATGAAATCTGGAACAGCACAACCGCAATACCGTCGTTAAACAGCGATTCCCCTTCGATGATGGTCACAATATTCTTGGGGACGCCCAGTGATTTGAAAATCGAAATCACGCTGATGGGATCCGTTGCGCTCATCAACGCTGCAAAGGTAAAGGACACGATCAGCGGAAGTCCCAAGCCCCAATATACCGACAAGCCAATAATGAGAAAAGACAACAAGGTTCCGCCAAAAGCCAAAGCCAGCACCGGCTTACGCTGTTCCATCAGATGGGAAAAAGGCAGCTTGAGGGTTGCGTCTCCCAGGAGAATAGGAAGGAATAATGAGATAATAATCGCCTGAAACACGTGAGATTGTGTAATAAAAACTTCTGCATCCTCCAGTACAGGGACACGAACCAACCCCAGAAAAAGTCCTACCATGACCAGTGCAATAGAGTATGGTTGATTGACCTTTTTTGCAACCGCAATAACGCCGATGGATATAGCAAGCAGGATCAGGACCTGGATAAATGTTTCATCGAAGTGATTCATACGGCACCCCATTTTACAATTTTCGAACCCACACCAAGTTTCTTAGATTATACTTCAGTACATCTATCGGATACACTTATTCATTCTTAGAACCGGACTGATTCGTCCCGTTCTTCTCCAATACCGGCTTCAGGTCATCCTGCACGCTTCCCTTCCATAAAGGCACACCGGAGCGGTAAGCCGCCCGGCCATTCAGATGACCGGCAACCGGGGAGGTGATGAAGACAAACACAATCGCCAGCAGCAGCTTAATACTGACTATATTTATATAGAAGAAAAAAAATAGAAAGGCTCCTGTCAGCACACACAATACGCCCAGCGTAGCACTTTTGGTCGCGGCATGGGACCGTAAGTAGACATCCGGCAGCCGGACCAGCCCAAACGCGCCAAGCCCGCAAAACACTGCACCCATTAGCACCAAAACCCCAATCAGCAGCTCACCGATCAAGCTCATCACCCCCCTGCTCAATAACCGCATCTCTTTCAATATATCTTGCTAATGCGGTTGTTCCGATAAAGGTCAGAATCCCAATCACAAGGACAATTTCAATATAATCCTCAGTCTTCTGCTGTATGCTCAGCACCGCAATCACCGCCAGCAGATGAATACCGATGGTATCAAGGGCAGCAATCCGGTCTGACCGGGTCGGTCCCTGAACCAACCGGTACAGGCAGGCCAGCATGGCTAATGCCAGAATAATCAGCGCAAGTTGAAGCAGGACAGAAATCATAGCCGGGTCACCTCCATAATTGCTTTTTCAAAGGTTCCCTGGATCTGGCGGGAGAGCTGGCCGGCATCTTCAATATCCATGGCATGAATATAGAGGATCCGGCCGCTGCCCGAGACTTCCAGTGTAAGCGTCCCTGGTGTCAGACAAATGAGGCAGGACAGCAGCGTAACCTCAAAGTCAGAGCTCAGTGCGGTTTCATAAGCGAAGATTCCCGGACGGACTGTCAGTCTGGGCCGGAGAATTTGCCGGATAACCGCGAAGCTGGATAACACCAGTTCCCGCAGGAACAGCGCCAGCAGCTTCATAATGGACCACACGCGTTTCAAATAGAGCGGTTTGGGCAGGAAATTGTGCAATACCATCAGAAGTCCGCACCCCAGCAGATAGCCAATGACAAAACTTGAGCCTGAGCCGTCACCGATCAGCATCATCCACAGAAACGCAGTCATCAGGTTTAATAAGATTTGAACAGCCATCTTCATCTACTCCTTCAATACAGCTTCAATATAGAGCCAGGGGGAACCAAGCACTTCCCCTGCCTGAGATACATACGTATTCACCCATTCCGCTCCAAGGCCCATAACGATGACCAGAACGAAGAGTCCGGCTGCTACCGCCGTTCCGCCTTTTAGATTTACTTTGGGCAGTTCCCTGTCCGGTGGATTACCCCAGAAGGCCAGCCTGAATACTTTGATCAGTGAGTACAGCACAAGCAGACTGGAGCCTAGCCCGATAAGAGATAACGTCAGCATACCCGAATCCAGTCCTCCCCGGATGATCAGCACTTTGCCGGGAAAGCCGCTGAAGGGCGGGATGCCGGCAAGCGTTAGTGCCAGCGCGAAAAAACTCCAGCCCAGCAAAGGATAACGTTTGATCAGCCCCCCCATGCTGGATAACCGATCCGTGCCCGCAGCGGCAATGATCAACCCTCCCAGAATGAACATGAGACCCTTGCCCAGCATATCATGCAGCAGATAATAGACCGTTCCATCGAGCGCATCCGGTGTTCCCGCGGATAAGCCGAAGGCAATAAAACCCACACTGATAATGACGTTATAATTCAGGATGCGGGGGATATCATTATAGGCGACAGCACCCATTGCGCCCAGAATCATGGTAGCTGCCGCCATCCAGGCGATCCAGCCGTTCGTAAAATGAGGATCACTAGTAAAAATAAGCGTAAACGTCCGAATAATCGCGTACAGCCCCACTTTGGTCAAAAGTGCTCCGAATAAGGCACGGACCGCGGAAGACGGCGCACTGTAAGCGCCGGGGAGCCAGAAAAAAAGGAACAGCCCGGCCTTCAGAGCGAAAACGGTCAGGAACAGCACAGCGATCACATTCAGAACACCGCTTTGTCCGGTCTCAGCTATGCGCTGGGACAACTGGGCCATGTTCAGTGTACCCACTGCCGCATACTGATAGGCGACAGCCGCTACAAAGAGGGTTGAAGAGACAATGTTGACCAAGAGATATTTTGCGGTTTCCCGAAGCTGATGTTTCGTTCCGCCCAGGGAGATCATCGCGTAAGACGAGATCAGCATGACTTCAAAAAAGACGAACAAATTGAAGATGTCACCTGTCAGGAATGAACCGTATACACCTACGAGCAGAAAATGGAAGAATGAATAGTAATAGAACCTTTCCCGCTCCGGACCAATGCTGGTGAAGGAATAGAGCAGAATCCCCAGACTCACGGCTGAAGCCGTGAGTACTAACAGCGCTGCAAACATATCTCCCACCAGGACAATGCCATAAGGCGGAGCCCAGCCGCCCATATGTAAAGTCTGTATCCCCTTCTCGTGGATACGGGAAACCAGTACACAGGATAGAACGAGATTCAGAATGCCGCTGAATATGCTTATGAACCGCTGCAGCAGCACCTGTTCTTTCAGAAACATCAGAATAACAGCGGTGCACAAGGGAATAAGAATCGGCAGAACCAAGAGATTATTCATTGTTCCTCCTCCCGGACAGAATCCATGTCATCCGTCCCGTGTGCCTGATAAGCACGGTAGGCAAGCACAAAGAAGAAGGCTGTTACACCGAAGCTGATCACGATGGATGTCAGAATCAGCGCCTGCGGCAATGGATCTGCATAGGCTTCCGCCTCGTTACCTAGTAAGGGTGCTGCCCCTTTTTTTAGTCCGGCCAAAGTCAGAAGAAGCAGATGGACGCCATGAGTAAGCAAGGAAGTACCGAGTACAATCCGCAGCAGGGTTTTGGATAAAATCAAATACACACCGACCGTAAATAAAATACCAACCGCTACAGCCATCATCCATTCCATTTCACTCATCCCCTCCTATGGTAAAGATAATGTTCATCGTCACGCCGACGACCGCCAGATAGACTCCGAGATCGAACAGAACGGCTGTCGCAAGCTCTGTATCCCCTAGCAGCGGCAGATCAAAATGGCCAAAGGAATGGCTCAGGAATGGCGCTCCAAAAGCAAAGGAACCAGCCGCTGTTAGTATAGCAATCAGCAGCCCCACCGCTGTGAGAATACGGTAATTGACCGGAAGAAATTTGCGGACGGGTTCAATTCCCAGTGAAATCGCCATCAGAATCATGCCGGCAGACGTCATCAGAGCACCAATGAAGCCGCCGCCCGGATGATTATGTCCGGCAAAGAATAAATACAGCGAGAAGGTAAGAATGATTAACACTATTCCCTTGGACATCGTACGCAGAATCACATCATTGCTGCGGAACGGAAACCAATAGGCTGCCGGTTTGGTTTTCTTCGCCTGCATTATAGCCCCTGGCTCCATTCTCAGATTAACCAGTCCATAAATTCCAAGGGACGCCACGCCAAGAACCATAATTTCGAACAAGGTATCGAAACCTCTGAAATCTACCAGGATAACATTCACTACATTTTTGCCGCCGGCCAGGGAATAGCTTTCGTTCAGGAAAAATTCCGAGATCGGAGCAAATGGGCTGCTGCCCATCGCCGCCAGTGCTACCAGTGTCATCGTCAGTCCGACACCTGCAGCGAGGATAAGATTCAGCCATTTGAAGGAAGCTTTCTCCTTCTCCTGCTTCAGCTTCGGCAAATATTTGAAACACAGCAGGAACAGGATCACCGACACCGTCTCCACAATCATTTGTGTCAAGGCAAGATCTGGAGCACGGAAGATCACAAACAGCAAGGTTACCATGTAGCCCACTGCACCTGTGAATAGAATGGCATTGACTCTCGACTTGGCAAAGGGGACAGCGATGGCGGCAACCAACATGACCGCAACTACTGCCACTTCGTATATGGAGATTGGAGCGTAATCCTTCATTCCCAGGGTGATCCCCTGTGCTCCTAGCAGTGTACTCCCGAGAGCAATAATGAAAAACCCGAAGATATACAGCAGATAATTCCGGTTGCTACCAGTCATATACAGATTGGTGATGCGGGCTGACCCGCCTTCTAAGGCGCGAAGTCCAAGATCATACATGCGGTTAAGCGAATCCCTTCCACTCCACTCACGATCCAGTATCCGCAATCTTCCATAGCCTCTATACAACAGCATACCGGCAGCGATCACACCCAGAGTCATGAAGATTTCCGGTGTCCAGCCATGCCAGAAATGAATCGGGACATGGAGACTCATCTCCGGCGGCAACAGCCCGTATTGAATCGAAGCTACTGCCGGTTCAATTAAGGATGAGCTCAGCAGGTCCGGGAAGAAGGCAAAGAAGACAGCCAGGGAAACAAGCAGTACCGGGGAGAACAATAGCCCCGGCGGAGCTTCATGCGGCACTTTATCCAGCTTCTCGGGCTGCAGCTTGCCGGTGAACGTTTTGAAGACCAGAATCATGCTGTACACAAAGGTAAATACGCTCGCTATCCAGGCAATGACGGGAAAAAGCACAAGCCAGGACTGTGTACTCCAAATATCCAGCTCACGAATATCCATCACGGCGGTGAAGAACATTTCCTTGCTCAGGAAGCCGCTGAACGGCGGAAGCCCGGCCATGGAAAAGGCTCCAATGAGCGCCACGGAAAAGGTGACCGGCATGAGGGACATTAAGCCTCCCAGCTTGCGCAGATCCCTTGTATTCGTCTCATGGTCTACAATCCCAACCACCATAAACAGGGTTCCCTTGAACACGGCATGGTTGATCAGATGAAAGACAGCTGCCGCTGTGGCCATCGAATAGAATACTGACTCCTCTGTACCGGAGAAAAAGGCTGCGGCAGAGCCCAGTCCCAGCAAGCACATGATCAAACCCAGCTGACTGACGGTAGAAAAGGCAAGCATGGCCTTCAGATCCGTTTGCTTGATAGCTTTGAACGAGCCATACAAGAGAGTAACGAGTCCGACCAGTGAGACCAACCAGAACCACTCCAGGTTTCCGGCAAATACAGGAGTAAGCCGTGCAACCAGATACAGGCCGGCTTTGACCATCGTTGCCGAATGGAGATATGCACTGACCGGAGTCGGCGCCTCCATCGCATCAGGAAGCCAGATGTGAAACGGAAATTGCGCCGATTTGGTAAAGGCCCCTAAAAGGATCAACAGCATGGCCGGAAGGAACATCGGCTCCGCAGACAACTGGCCGGCTTGCACGGTAATCTCACGGATGCTGTAAGTTCCGCTCATCACATAGAGCAGGTTGAATCCGGCAAACATCGCCAGTCCGCCGAACACGGTGATCAGCATCGATTTGAGTGCTCCATAGCGGGATCTTTCCCGGCGGTGCCAGAAGGCAATCAGCAGAAACGAAGTAATACTGGTCAGCTCCCAGAACCCGTAGAGCACCATCAGGTTGTCAGACAACACTACACCAAGCATCGCTCCCATGAACATAAGCAGATACATATAGAAGTTACGGATAGATTCCATCCGCTTATCGAGATAATAGATGGAATATAGAACTACGAGAGCCCCCATCCCTGTGATCAACAGGGCGAATACCAGACTCAGTCCATCCAGCACCAGGGTAATATCCATTCCCAGTGAAGGTATCCAGGATACCGTGGCAACCGTATTTTCTCCAGCTTGAATGCCGGATACCTTCATCAGAAAGTACACAAAAAGAGCTGCTGGAACTGGCAGTACCGCCCACCCTGTATGAAGACGCGGAATACGTTTAACGAGCGGGATCAGAACAGCCAGCAGAAATGGAATCAAGATTACAGCATGCAGCACAGCTAAGCACTCCCCCTCTTCACTTAAGTAATCTATTTGCCCGGCTTTACCCAGACACCTTGCACAATCCGCAAATACTGCGCTTCACCCGTCTCCCACCCGGAGAGATATTGCTCCTTCTCCTGGTTGTACTCATTATCCTTTGACGAATCTACGGTGAGCACACATAAAGGAGCGCTGAGCAACTTAGATAACTGGCTTCCTCTTTGAATCAGCCGCTGTCCGTGCGGGCCATAGTGGACACATACCATAATGCTTTCGCTGCTCGGTCTAAGGGTCATCCCTCTTCCTCCTGGCTTATATTTCCATAAAAAAACGCAAAAAGAGCCCGCTGTTGGCAGGCTCCTCCGGGTACATCTGTATACAATTACACTGATTATATAGGTTACAAGGATGATTGTAAAGGAACAGCGGGTCAGCTACCAACTTTGAGATCAGGAATCGCTGTCTATCCACGCCTATATATAATATCCCCTTTCCCCGGATAATTATGATCTATTATAGAGTTACTCAGAGATTAGAACAGAGTAGTTACCGTTTCCTCCACCTGAACCAGAATTTCATCCAGAGCAGCCTGGCCGACTGAAGGAATGCTTCCAAACAGCAGGTGCTCTACCATTTCGATGCCTGTAAACTCGAAAATCCCGGTATCGGATGTGATTTTGAGTCCCGCTGTCATTCCGATTGAGTCATAGATTTCTTTTGGCGTGCCGTGTGTATTGATAATGAACCCTTTCTTGCCCGTCAGCAGCTTATCTATACCAGTTGCCCCATAGGCATATGCGAATCCGTAGGAAAATACCCGGTCCACGTAACCTTTGAGCATGGCGGGCAGCCCGGTCCACCAGATCGGGTAGATAAAGGTCACGACATCCGCCTCAGCAATAAACTTCTGTTCGGTAAGAATGTCAACAGGAGTGTTCCCGCTGCGTATCGCTGCAGTATCCTCAGGCTTCAGCACGGGCTGAAAGTCAAGAGCGTACAAATCGCGCACAACAACTTCATGTCCCTTTTTCTTCAGTGCCTGGACAGTGGTTTCCAGAATTGCATGGTTAAAGCTCTCAGCACTAGGATGGGCATAGACAACTAGATGTTTCATTTTGATTACCTCCGGTTTATGGTTGGGTAGAACTGGTCTATCCTTATTTTGCATAGATATCTATATACTTATACAAAAAAATTTAGAATCGTCTATAGATATGCTCCAAAAGACATTCGAGATCCTCCTGCTGGGCAGGATTCAGACCTCCATACAGTGCCTCATTCAGCGTATCGGATATTTCCCGGAATGCTTGCTGCAGTGAAATACCTTTATCTGTAAGTTTAACAAAAGTTATTCGGCTATCCTCCCCGCTCTTGACTCTGCAGACATATTCCAGCCGCTCCAGCTTGTTCACCAGAACTGTTACTGTGGGCTGTGTGAGATGAACCTTAAGCGCAAGCTCCTTAATGGAGAGGCCGTCCTGCTGGTACAGATGCACCAGAACATCTCCGTGGGAGGGGACGATATCTTCGATGCCGCGCTTCTCAAGCTCTGAGGCGATCAGCTTGTGGGCCTCGGAGCGGATCTTGCTGATAAGTGACAGTGCATTATAGTTAGGCATGGCCCTATTATACATAGATATCTATATGTTTTCAACTAAAAAATAAGCCGAAGAACTTCCCGTCTTCCTCAGCGGGGGAGTCCTTCAGCTTACTTTCACATTAAATTCGGCGATTAAATATTTTTGACCACTTCATAAGCATCCCAGACCGCATACATTATATTCTGCACCTGCTTGGCATCTCCCAGCAGATACGTTTCCGGAAGCTCTTGACTCAGCTCGTCATACAATTTCTTCTGTGGGGCATAGCCTACGGCCAGAATCGCTGAATCCGCAGCCACTACTCTTTCCTCGCCTGCTTTATTTCTCAGTACAAAGCCCCCGGCATCCGCGCCGGCTACCACGGTATCTGTAAGCAATTCGATGTCTTTATAAGCCACCAGATCGCGAAGCATATCTTCATTGGCATGGCATAGCGGGCCGCCAATGGTCAGAATGTCATCCTGCATTTCTACGAGAGTGACTTTCTTTCCTTGCTCTTCGAGCCATAATGCCGTTTCGCAGCCAACCAGTCCACCGCCGATGATGATCGTGGAATCTCCCGCATCCTTTTGACCCAGCAGAACCTCTTCCGCAGTATACACGTTGGAGGAATCTCCGATGGTGAAGCTTTTGGGCGTTGAGCCTGTGGCAAAGATCACAGCATCCGCTCCGCTGGCTACGATGATGTCCGAAGTAACCTCACTGTTCAGACGAAGGTCAATACCCAGCGCTTTCAGTTCAACTCCATACCAGTCGGCCAGCAAATGGTCATCTTCCTTGAACCCGGGTACTCCGCCGGGGATCAGATTACCTCCCAGACGATTACTCTTCTCATGCAAAGTGACCTGATGCCCGCGAATAGCTGCCACACGCGCTGCTTCGCAGCCCGCCGGACCCCCACCGATGATGAGCACACGCTTCGGCTGCTCAGCCTTACCGATGGCATAATCCTTCTCGCGTCCGCAGGCCGGATTGACGGCACAGGAGATCGCAGCATAGGAAGCGAGCCGGCCCATGCAGCCCTCCTGGCAGGACAGACACGGACGAATCCGCTCGATTTGACCCGCCCAGATCTTGTTTGGAATATCGGCATCCGCCAGCAGTGGACGGCCCAGTGCGATCATATCGGTTGCTCCGTCACGAATGGCATCGCTGGCCCGGTCCGGATCATCCAGTCTTCCGGCGGTGATCACAGGAACCTTAAGAATGCTTTTTAGAATTTTATTGTATGGCAGATAGAGTCCCTTCTCCTGATACATAGGCGGATGCGCCCAATACCAGGAATCATAGGAGCCCACATCCCCGTTAAATGCATCGTATCCGGCTTCTTCCAGGATCAGTGCCGCTTCAATCCCTTCTTCAATATCCCGGCCCTGTTCCGTGAATTCCTCGCCGGGAAGCCCGCCCTGACGCCAGTCCTTAATGAAGCTCTTAATGCTGTAGCGCAGCGAGACCGGATAATCCTGACCGCATTCCGCTTTGATCGCCTGGACAACTTGGGTGGCGAACCGCAGACGGTTCCGGAGGCTTCCCCCATATTCATCCGTCCGCTGATTGAAGAAGGAAATAGCAAATTGGTCGAGCAGATACCCTTCATGCACCGCATGTATCTCTATTCCGTCGAACCCGGCTTTTTTGGCAATCGCAGCAGATTCGGCAAATTTTCTTACATAGGTATGGATTTCCTCAATCGTGAGCTCACGGCAGGTTACATCCGGCAGCCAACGGTGAGGAATCGGCGAAGGAGCTACAGCAGTCTTGCCTACAATCGAAGGAATGCTTACACGCCCGAAGCCTGCGGACAGCTGCAGAAAGATTTTTGCCCCGTAGGCATGAATCCGTTCGGTCATCATCTTGCCGGTTTTGATGAAATGGTACGGGTTGAGCGTTGGACAAGGCATGGACGGCAATGCGCATTTCTCAATCTCATTCTCGACCATCGTAACACCTGTCATCAGCAGGCCGGTGCCGCCTTTGGCACGTTCCACATAATATTCCACGCCGCGCTCATTGAATGTTCCATCCGCGTTGCAGAGTCCGCCGGGTCCCATCGGGGCCATCACGAATCTGTTTTTCAACTCCAGCTTGCCGATTTTGAACGGTTCAAATAAAATTCTGTGGCTGTCCTTCACTGTAAGTCCTCCCAGAAATCATATCAGGTTATTTTCGGTGAATGCATTCACTGAATATATTCATTATAGGACTATAACATAC
>NZ_LVWH01000229.1:0-23206 GCF_001909045.1 Paenibacillus sp. P3E
GGATTATAGAGGATAAAGAATATATATTTAGGGAGATGCTGCCAGATATGGAGATGAGATCCCCTAATGACGAATAACCTAATCATAGTGTGCGTGCTGACCATGATCATTCACACGGCCGAAACGTTGTCTTATTCGGTGCGCTTTGCCGGTGTGAAGCTGAACAAGATTGCCATTGCATTATCCCTGACCGGAATCATCGTGCTGGTATCCAGAACGGCCAATATGGTTCAAGCCCCGCTGACTGCCAAATTTGTTGATCTTGCCAAGATTGATCACACCTTTCCTCTGGAAAATTATCTGCGGATCATCATGCTGGCCTCCTCACTGGGTACATTGCTTGCTATTGCCTTATTCCCCACCTTCGTGGGGCTGTCCGGCAGAATTATCTCCAAGCTGGAGATTGAAGGTTCCATACCCAAGCTGCTGACCAGTGTGACGATCAGTCAGCTTAAGAACACCCGCAAGTACATCCGCAAGCCCAAAGTGAAGCTGCGCAGCTTCCGTTATCTGGGCATTCCGAAGCGCTTTATTGTCATGAATATATTTGTTACCGGATTTTATACGGTCGGTGTGCTGTCTTCATTGATGGCAGCGCATCTGGTACCAGCTTTCAGTACAACAGCCTCCCAGGCATCTGGGTTGATCAATGGTTTTGCTACCATCATGCTGACCATCTTCATCGACCCTCAGCTTGGCATTATCACCCATAAGGCTACTGAAAATGCGGATTCCCGGGATCAGCTGGGCAAAATATATGTCCTCCTGATGGGTTCGAGGTTCCTGGGAACCTTGCTTGGTCAGGCTGTGCTTTTGCCTGCAGCCCATTCGATTATCTGGCTGGTGCAGCTGATCTGATGATGCCCCAAGCGCAAAAGAAACACTGCCCTATACATAGAAAAGCTGTTGTATCAGCGGTTTCATGGCTTCATTCTTCTGGCGCATTCAGCCGCCGGCTCATTTAGGCAGCTTGGCTTCCGCTGCCCGGAGCGCAAGCGTGATCTTCTGCTCCCAGGCATACGATTGCTGCCCGAACGTACGAAGCTCGCCCATGCGGGCATAAGACAATTTCATCGCCGCCGCAGCGGTGATGGCGTCGCCCGCTGCAATAGCGGCTTTGTATCGTTTATCTGCCTCTGCACGTTCTGCCTGCGCAGTGCTGGCCCCTTTATTCTGAGCTGCAATTTGCTTCTTGAGACCGGCTATGGGAGCCAGGGCATCCTTAGCCGGTTTTAGCTTGGCTGCTGTAAGTGCCCGGGCTTCCGCTAGCAGGGTATTCTTCGCCTTGACTTCGGACCGGGCGGCGGTTGCAGCGGCCTTCAATTTGTTCCGTTTAATCTCCAGCAGGGTTGCCGACTTCAGATTCCCGGCCTTGCGGGCTGCTGTGATCTGCTTGCCGAGCGAACTGTATTCCTCTAATAGCGGTGAATGCTTCTTCTTCATGGCTTCAGCTTCCGCCTTCAGCCGGTTCAGCAAGACGGAATCAACGGTCTTCAGCTTCAAATTTATGGCTGCGAGATCCGTATTATTCTGCTTGCGGAGTGTCTGGGTTCTCGTACCTTCCGACTTCAATGTCACCTGGAGTCCGGTATAATCGCTGTACATCGTATGAATCTCTTCCAGGGCGGAGTCCCAGTCAGATGCAGCTTCAGCATGAGGAAGATATACGCTGAACATTGCCAGCAGAACCAGCATTCCTATCATTCTGCGGTAAAAGCCTGCGCCGTTCCATTGTTCAGAAGCAGCATTCCATTTCCGTATTCCTGCTTTCATTCTCATCATCTCCTGTAATATGGTCGATAATAGACGCAAAAAAGCACCCCCAAGAAAGGCGCAAAGGCCTGTCCTGCGAGGTGCTTCTCCCGCTTATCGTATGAAATTTGTCCTTTTACTATAGCTTGTAATCAAGGGATCGTCAACAAAAAAAGAACGCAGGTTCGCTTATTTGATCTTCTATTGCTATTTTTAATGTAACTGGTTCAAGAAATCTAGTAGAATAGTTCTATAGTTTACAATATTGGATAAAATCCGCAGCAGAAGCAGTAGACAGGGAGATGACAGCGTGCAGCTTAGACATGTGAAAATCTTGGGTACCGGCAAGTATTTACCCGCAAGGAAGGTGATGGACGAGGAATTGGACATGATGCTCGGCACACCTGCTGGCTGGGTCGGCAAAATAACGGGTGTAGGCGTACGGCATTATGCCGGAGAGGGTGAAACGGCCTCTAGTATGGGTGCCAAGGCCGCTGAAGCTGCGCTTGCGGCAGCCGGCTTGAGCTTTTCTGATATCGATTGCCTGGTCTGCACGAGCGGAACTAAAGAGCAGCCCCTGCCCAGTACGGCAGTATTTATCCAGCAGGCGATGGGACAGGGGGACTCCGGTGTCCCGGCATTTGATATTGACTCAACGTGCCTCAGCTTTCTGGTGGGTCTGGATGTCATGTCTTATATGGTGGAAGCAGGCAGATACCGGAACGTGCTTCTGGTAGCTACAGAGATTGCCTCGGCTGGACTTAATTATGAGGACAAGGAAAGTGCGGCGCTATTTGGAGACGGGGCGGCTGCGGTGATTATCGGTCCTAGTGCAGCCGGAGATCCTTCGAAGATTCTTCATGCCTCGCTCAAAACCTACAGCAGCGGTGCGCGTTACTCGGAGATTGCCGGCGGAGGCACCAGGCTGCATGCCCAAAAATACACCAAGGAGAATATCTTGCCTTATTTATTTCATATGGACGGGCAGGCCATTTTTCGAAAAGCTTCCAAGCTTCTTCCGGAATTTATCAGTGAAATGCTGACGCAGACAGATACGCAAATGAATGATTTTCGTCTGGTTATCCCCCATCAGGGAAGTGCAATGGCGATGCGGCTGCTCCGAAAAAAGCTGGGTATTGCCGAGGAAAGATTCCTTGACAATACTCCTGGACATGGGAATACCATCGCAGCTTCGATCCCCATGGGGCTGCATGAAGCAATCGTTCAAGGACGGGTGCAGCGCGGGGACCGCATATTGTTCGTTGGCACTGCGGCAGGCCTGTCACTGGGAGGCATGATTATTGACTACTGATCCCACTGGCAATCCGGCTGTGTTGAATGTGCTCATTACCGGGGGAAGGGCACCTGTGGCACTGGAGCTGTCCCGGCTGCTGCGGGATGCTGGACACCGGGTATATGTTGCTGAAAGCGCCAGACATCATCTATGCCGGGTTTCTTCGGCCGTGGAACGCAGCTATCGTGTACCCCCGCCAAGGCATAGTACGGCGGCGTATATTGATGAGCTGGCAAGGCTGGTCGAGGAACTGGGCATTGATGTGCTGATTCCGCTGTGCGAGGAGATTTTTTATATCTCGGCCAGTCTTGACCGCATCATTGGCTGCCGCGTGCTCTGTGCGGGGCCGGAGATGCTGGCCCGCTTGCATCACAAGGCCGACTTCATGATCTGGGCCCGGGAACTGGGATTTACTATCCCTGTGACACGGCTGCTCAGCAACCCTGAGGAATGGAATAACCAGACGGATGAAGCTGCGCGTATGGGTGAAGCCTGGGTATACAAGCCAGCATATTCACGGTTTGCTTCCAAAGTCATTTTACCCGGTAAGTTCACCGGAGAGCAGGGAGGCCTTGCCGGATCACGCAGGCTTGCTGCTCCTCCCGGTCTTTGTCCCGCCGCTCCCTGGGTGGCTCAGCAATTTATCAAGGGAGCGGCCATATGCACTTACAGTGTTGTGCATCAAGGTGAGCTGGCTGCGCATGCCGCTTATGGCAGCGGGTACCGGACCGGCAAGGCGGGGGCAAGCGTGTATTTTGAACCATTGGAGCATCCGGGAGCTTTTGAGTGGATACAGCGTTTTGTCCGTGCCACCGGATTCAGCGGCCAGATCGGCTTCGATTTCATCCAGGCGGAGGACAATGTTTTGTACCCGATCGAATGCAACCCGCGCGCGACCAGCGGAATTCATCTGTTTGCTCCTGAGGATGGGCTGGTGCAGGCTTTGCTGGGTCCTGAGCTGCTTGCGCAGCACGGAAGCATCAGCATACCTCGTTCAGGCAAAAAAGCCATGCTCGCACTTCCCATGCTCGCCTGCGGCCTGCGGCCCGGACCGGGAGGCCTGAATAGGTGGAACAGGGCATTTCGTGCTGCTGAGGATGTGATTTTCCGCAAGGAAGACATGCGTCCTTTCCGCGAGCAGTTTCGCGTCGTCTACCATGCCTATCGTCTTGCCAGGCAGAATAAGATTTCGGTGACTGAAGCCCTGACAGAAGATATAGAATGGAACGGTGAGTAATGGCTAGAGCACTTGTAACAGGCGCGACCGGTTTTCTTGGCCGTCATACGGTACAGAGGCTTGTAGAACTGGGCTGGGAAGTATACGGTCTCGGGCGAAACCGGGAGGCCGGCGAACAGATTGAACAGGCTGGTGCTGTGTTTCTATGTGAGGATTTGCGGGAGCGCGAAGCTGCGGTCCGGGCGTGTACGGGTATGGATATAGTCTTCCATTGTGCGGCACTCTCTTCGCCCTGGGGCAAATATAGTGACTTTTATACATGTAATGTAGCAGCTACACGGAACATAGTAGAGGGCTGCAAGCGGCATAGGGTCCAGCGGCTGATTCATATATCGACCCCAAGCCTATATTCCAGCCGCAACAGCCGGTTCGGCATTCGGGAAGCAGATCCGCTTCCGCCGAAACCGGCTAACAGCTATGCGGCAACCAAACGAATAGCGGAGCAGGTAGTTGAGCAGGCCGTAAGTGAGGGGCTGACGGCATTTATACTGCGTCCGAGAGCAATCTTCGGCCCAATGGACAATGCCTTGTTTCCGCGGCTGCTGGAGGCTAATGAAGGTAAAGGGGTGCCGTTGCTTGATGGGGGAGGCGCAATAATCGATGTAACTTGCGTGGAGAATGTCATCGATGCCATGCTGCTCTGCTGCAGCGCTCCGCTGTCAGCGGCCGGGCGAACCTACAATATCACCAACGGCGAGCCGGTCATGTTCAGGGAGCTCCTTGAGCGGCTGTTTGCCCGGTTAGAGATGCCGCTGCATAGCAGACAGATTCCATATCGTACCGCTTATGCTGTTGCGGGAATGTTGGAAGGTGTACATAAGCTGCTTCCATTCCTGGGCGAACCGATGCTTACCCGCTATTCGGCTTCGGCCCTCGGTGTCTCTCAGACGCTCGATATTTCACTGGCGCGGGCCCAGCTTGGTTATCATCCCCGTGTAACTATAGACGAAGGTCTTCAGTCCTTCGCGGAATGGTGGAGAGAACAAAAATGATGACTTCAATTCCTGTATCGGTGTCCATTTTGTCCGCAGGATACTGCGTTCACCCCGAAATACTGACGCTGAAGGGCGGTATGGTCAGACCTGTGGCTTTTCCGGCAGGATATGTGCTGCTGAGACATCCACAGCATGGACCAATCCTGTTCGATACAGGCTACAGTGCCCGATTCTTCCAGGAGACAGCGAAGCTTCCGGCTTCACTGTACCGCCATATTACACCGGTAGTTTTCAAGGAAGGAGAAAGTGCAGTGGAGCGTCTCCGGGAAGCTGGTATTCCACCCGAAGAGATCCGTTACATGGTGCTGTCGCATTTTCATGCGGACCACATCGGCGGTGTCCGGGACTTTCCCCGGGCGAAGTTCATCTATTTACAGAAGGCATATGAGGCCGTTCGCAGGCTTGGAACCATTAAGGCGCTTAGGGCTGGATTTCTTCCAGGACTGCTTCCAGAAGACTTTGCAGCCCGTTCTTTGCCTATCGGCGAGCACTCGCCCAAACGCCCGCTGGACGCTGGACTTCCCTTCAGGGATGCATATGATCTGCTTGGCGACGGAAGTCTGCTGGCAGTGGAAATGTCAGGCCATGCTGCCGGGATGATCGGCTTGTTCGTCTCTGACGGTGGATGTGACTACCTGCTCTGCGCGGATACCGTATGGTCGAGCCGGGCTTTTCGCGAGAACCGCAGGCCACATCCCGCAGCCAGTCTCATTATGTCTGACCGCAGAGAATACCGGCTGAATTTTGACCGTTTACGGCAGATCCACGAGAACTTTCCTGACCTGCGGATTGTACCCAGCCACTGCCGCGAGGCACTCGCACGCTGGGGAACAGGCGGTGTGAAATGAGACGGCTGCTGCGCACGCTCCGGTATTACAGCCTTACAAGGCGGCGGCATCGCTGGAAGAACCGGGAAGCTCTGGAGCTGTGGCAGGAAAAGCGGATTCGGCACCATGTGGAACAGATCCGCCAGGCATCCCCTTATTACCGTGATCTGTGGGCCAATATCCCCGCGGCAGAGTGGCACCGATTTCCGATCATTGAGAAGCAGCTCATGATGGATAATTTTGATACGCTGAATACAGTGGGGATCACCAAAGACATAGCTTTCACCGAGGCTTATGAAGCAGAGAATAGCCGTCATTTTAAGCCGACACTCCATGGAATTACGGTTGGTTTGTCGTCGGGAACGTCAGGAAACCGGGGAATCTTTCTTGTCAGTGAAGAAGAACAGGCTGCCTGGACAGGAACCGTATTGGCCAAGCTGCTGCCGGGAGGGCTGTGGCAACGGGCGAAGATCGCCTTTTTCCTGCGGGCCAACAGCAATCTCTATGAATCTGTCAGACAAGGGCGGCTGCAATTTCAGTATTTTGATCTGCTGGAGCCGGTCGTACAGCTGGTCGACAGGCTGGAGCAGTATAGTCCGGACATCTGGATCGCACCCCCGTCCATGCTTCGTCTGCTAGCTGAAGCGTATCTGTCGGGCAGCTTGAGCGTTCAGCCGCGCCGCCTGATTTCCGTAGCGGAAGTTCTGGACCCGCTGGACCGGGAGCATATTGAACGGACCTTCGGGCAGAAGGTGCATCAGGCTTACCAGTGTACGGAGGGATTTCTCGGATATACCTGTGAGTACGGAACGCTGCACCTTAATGAAGATATTGTTCATATTGAAAAAGAATATCTGGACCGCGAATCCAGACGCTTCGTGCCGGTGGTAACGGACTTTTCAAGAAAGGTCCAGCCTATTATCCGCTACCGGCTGAATGATATACTGACCGAACTGGCTGCGCCTTGTCCTTGCGGTTCATTGTTTACGGGGATAGAACGTATTGAAGGCCGATGCGACGATATTCTGTATCTGCCCCATTTGGAGAACGGCCAGCTGGTTACGCTGTTCCCCGATTTTATCACCCGAGCTGTAATGGCAGCTTCACCGGAGATCGAGCATTACCGGGTTATTCAGCGCAGTCCGCTGGATCTAGAGATTTCGTACCGCTCACGCGAGGGAAGCACAGAGGATATTGAATCACTGTTAACCAGGGAATTCTCGCGGTTATTCACCCGGCTCTGCTGTATTCCTCCGCAGCTTCAGTTCACCGAATATAGCTTCTCGCCTGGACCAGTGAAGCTGCGGCGGGTGGAGAGGAGCTGGAAGCTTTGAAGGATGGAGTGTTTCAATATGACAGGGATAGCATTAAGGAACTGAACTGGCCGGATACGGAATATGGCCGCTATGCGCAGCAATACGTTTCAGCCTTGCTGGAGCATCCTGTAGAACATTTTATTGCCAATGTGCGTACTGCGGTCAAGGTGGTTGCGGTTGACGGCTTGCCCATACCGATCAGCGTAAATGAAGCCGAGTATGCAAACTCCTATGTTTGCTCTCCGTACACGCATTATGTCAGCTATGCCCATGAAGAGCTTGCTTTGCTGAATAACCAGCTGTTGGAGGGAACCTTGGCTGCTCTTCTGCGGGGAATGGGCCATCTGCTGAGGACTGCCAGGTTCAACCGGGTGGTTCAGGTCAATAACTGGCTGCTGTCCACCAACCTGTATCCTCCGGTGAATCCGGACCAGTTACTGAAGGTGCTGGACTTTCTCCGCTGCGAGTATCCCGGCTATACGCTTCTCTTTCGCTCCCTAAGCCAGGAAACATCCGGGCCGATAATGGACGCACTTAGCAGCTATGGCTGTAGATGGGTGCCGAGCCGCCAGATTTATCTGCTGCAGCATCCTGCGGGGTCGAAGGCCAAATGGCTGGTCAAGCGTGACCGGGCATTGCTGGACAAGCATGGCTATACGGTTGAAGGACCCGATCAGATTACGGAGAAAGACATCCCCCGCATAGTGGAGCTCTATGAGCTGCTGTATATCCATAAATATTCAGAACATAATCCGAAGTTCACCGCAGCCTACATCCGCCTTGCCCTGGAGAAGCGCACACTCCATGTACACGGTCTGCGCAAAAACGGCAGGCTAGACGCCGTACTCGGCTTCTACAGCCGGGAGGGTGCGATGACGGCGCCGCTGTTCGGCTATGATACTTCGCTGCCGCAGTCGACCGGACTGTACCGGATGCTGTCTGCTGTGCTGATTGATCTTGCCGCCAGCCGGGGAGAACTGCTGCATGAGAGCTCCGGGGTAGGTCAATTCAAACGCAACCGCGGAGCTGTGGCCGCCACAGAGTTCTCGGCAGTGTATGACAAAGGCACATCCTGGCTGAACCGTTCCGGCTGGGCCTTTCTGGGGCTGCTGCTCCGGCGGGTGGGCATACCCTTGATCCAAAAGTTGAAGCTGTAACGGATTTGTTTTACGCTAAAGCTGTCACAGCAAGTTTTGTACGAAGTGAATTCCAAGAAGCGAAGCTCACAAAACAAAAGCGTATGCTTCCGAAGCAAGTTTTGTACGAAGTGAAATCTAAGAAGCGAAGCTCACAAAACAAAAGCGTATGCTTTCGAAGCAAGTTTTGTACGAAGTGAAATCTAAGAAGCGAAGCTCACAAAACAAAAGCGTATGCTTCCGAAGCAAGTTTTGTACGAAGTGAAATCTAAGAAGCGAAGCTACAAAACTTTTAAGAGGTGCAATTATGAACAGCGAAAACGGGCGGAATGCAAATAAAATCGCCCTCATCACCGGTGCCTCCTCCGGCTTCGGTCTGCTGACTGCCCTGGCGCTGGCCCGCAAAGGCTACCAAGTCGCAGCCACCATGCGGGACCTGGGCCGCCAGGGAGAGTTGTTGCAGCAGGCTGAAGAAGCCGGGGTATCAGAGCGGATACATGTACTGGCCCTGGATGTTACGGACTCAGCATCCATTAAGTTCGCAGTAGCAGCGGCTATGGAGATATTCGGAAGAATTGATGTATTGGTCAACAATGCAGGTTTTGCCGTCGGCGGCTTTGTGGAAGAGGTGGGCATGGAGGAATGGCGGCGGCAGATGGATACGAACTTTTTTGGTCTAATTGAAGTTACTAAGGCTGTTCTGCCTATGATGCGGAGTCAGCGGGCGGGCCTGATTGTCAATGTCAGCAGCGTCAGCGGTTTGACCGGATTTCCCGGATATGCCCCATATGCCGCCTCCAAATACGCCGTGGAGGGCTTCAGTGAAAGCCTGCGCCAGGAGCTGCGTCCATTTGGGATTCGGGTTGTACTGGTGGAGCCTGCTTCGTTCCGTACACCGATCTGGGGCAAAGGGTTGGAGGGGATGCATACCCACGAGAATTCTCCCTATCAGAAACAGCTTGCCGATGTGTTGCGTTATTCCCGGCAGAGCGCCGAGACTGCACCCAAACCGGATCAGGTTGCCGACCTGATAGCACGGATTACAGCAATGAAGGCCCCAAGGCTGCGGTACCCAGTCGGCAAGGGCTCCCGTCTGCTGGTGATTGGTAAAACACTGCTGCCCTGGAAAGTGTTCGAAGGGATTATCGCCAAATCTCTTAAGAACATGAAGTGAATTACAGGCAGGATGATGTCTGACAAGAATGGAGGTGTGCCTAGTGCCGGATAAGGTGGGACTGCATATTTGCTTTGATGAGCTTGGCCGGGATATTGAGATTCTGGATGTGACGCCGGTGGCGCGTGGCAAATACCGTATTGAAGAAACGCCGATTTTCAACCCGTGCATCGCCCTTGGGGACATCATTCGGGTCGAGGAGAAGCAGGGGATTGCGTACTATGTGGAAACGGTGCAGAAATCGGGCTATGCCAGATATGCCTGGCTGCTGAGCAAGGAGGCTGCAGAATCGCAGGAGATCCATGATTTTAAGCACCGGATTACAACATATGAGGGCAAATGGGAGCAAATCTTTGGCGGTCTGCTGGTGATCCATATTTCCAAGTACTCTGAAGTTGACGTTGAGGCCGAAATGGCCCTGATTCTTGAACGTTTTGATATATAATTCGTGAACTGAAAGGAAGATATAATATGAAGAAATTTCTCAAGCAATGGGTTCCGAGTATAGCCATCGGGATTGTTTTGTCATTGTTTATCCGTACATATGTAGCTGAAGCCATGAAAGTCCCAACCGGTTCGATGATTCCGACGATACAGATCAACGACCGGCTGTTGGTGGAGAAGATGCTCTGGTTAACCACACTGAAGCATGGTGATATTGTCGTATTTAACCCGCCGGTGCCCGGCGATGAACAGAAAAAGTATGTCAAACGCCTCATGGGGCTGCCGGGAGATACGATTGAGATCAAGGACGGGGCTTTGTACAGAAACGGCGACAGGGTCGAAGAGCCTTATCTTCAGGAAAAGATGAACTACGCGTTCGGGCCGGTCACAGTTCCTGCAGACCACTATTTTTTTCTGGGCGACAACCGGAATACGAGCTATGATGCCCATCTGTGGAGCACACCTTTTGTAGCCAAAGATAAGCTGATCGGCAAAGTTCTGGTGGATGTTAATAATCTTTTCTAATAAATTGGGTAATCCACCACCACGACATTCTCAATGATCCCCTCAAGCAGCCCCACAAAATGCTGATGTGCAGGATGGGGTCCATATTTGCGCAGGGCTTCCTGATCTCTGAAGGTCACGCGAAGCCCCAGCGTATATCCATGGATATTCTCTGTTTCTTCCGTTTTGTTCACACCTGCCGTAAGCTCCACAATCCCGGGAATCGAATTCTTCAGCGCCATAAGCGTCTGTACGAGATGTTCTCCGGTTTCGGGCCTATATTGCTCTTTAAATTTAAAAACAACAAGATGCTCATACATTATTTTGTGTCCTCCCAAGGTTTTTATTTTGATTATAGCTGTATAACCTGCTCAAGGATAGGGTTCCATCATTCCGATTCGTGAAAGGAAAAATATTATGCAGGACAAATTACCTGTATCCAGAATCAAAACTCCGCTGAGCTTACGAGCAATGCTGTCGTTTATATTACTTATTGCAATAGAATCTTGGACGTTGAATTCACACAATCCATATCGTCCTTATTCTACTGTGGATTATATTATAGTTGTCTTACTTGCTATTCTAATTGTTCTCCTTGTGTTTCTAATTGTGAATGCCCTGCGGCCGGCTGCAGAAATCAAATGGGGTACCGATTCGCTGCAAATCCGTGGTGAAACCATCTACGCACAGAGGATTCAAGCCATCCAAATTGACGGACCAGTAGTGGGCATCCAACCGGTTGGCAAAAGGATTGCTCCTATGCGTCTAACCTTTCGTTTCATAGATGACCGCGCCCAGTCGATGAAAGAATTGACCCGCTGGGCAGAAGCGAACGGGGTCAAGCTGACCTATAAAAGATTCGTGAAATGGATGTAGAAGAGGCTAAAGTCGGGGATTCAATATACCTACTCTGGTACAGGGAACGTGACTTTAACCATATTGTTACTTTGCCAGCTTTTGGGCTATGATCAAGTAAAGATTGAGGGAAATATTCCTATACATAAAAAGGGGTGCTGAGACTTGAAAGTTCATGTCACGGATCTTAAACACGGCGACTGTCTTCTGACAGACACTTTCAATAGTGTAGGCCTGCACGTTCTCCCCAAGAGAACAGTTGTTCAGCGTGAGGAAATCACCATCCTGATCCGGCACAAAATAGAGTATGTAGATATTGAGCCGCGCACGATAAACCATGCTGAGAGCGGAAACGGACTCAGTCACAGCCTGAATGACAATTTCGACCATACCATCCAGAATTATGAATCGATTTTCCTGGAAGCATTGGCCCAAGGCTCCTTCACTCAAACCATGGTGGACGACACGCTGCAGCCGCTGCTCGAAACGCTGGATGCGCAGAAAGATGTCGTTTCCTTGCTATTATTGCTGGAGCGCGACGACATTGATACATATCATCACTCGCTGCAAGTTGGCCTGCTGTCGTATTATATCGCTGCTTGGCTCGGCCACTCCAAAGAGGAGCGTTATGAGATCAGCCGTGCAGGTTACCTGCATGATATCGGCAAGAGCCAAGTGCCTCTGTCCATATTGAACAAAGCCGGAGTCCTTACTCCTGCCGAGGAGGAAGAGCTGAAACGCCATACCACCTATGGATATGATATTATCCGCGGCTCCAAGATGGATGAGAAGACAGCACTCGTGGCCCTTCAGCATCATGAATTTGAGGATGGAACAGGGTATCCGAACCAGATTCTTAAGAATGAGATTCATCCGTACACTGAAATTGTTACTGTGGCGAATATTTATATGGGGCTGACTACCTCCAGGCTGAATCAGCCGAAGCAAGGGCTCGTTGCCGTCTTGCGCAAAGTTCATGAAATGGGCTTCGGCAAGCTGAACGGAACGGTGGTCCAGGCGCTTACAGGACATCTCCTTCCAGGTTTTGTCGGCAAAAATGTTCAGCTTTCCAATGGGGAAATCGGGACGATCGTGATGAATAACCCGCTTGACATGTTCAAGCCGCTTGTTAAAGTGGATAATGTATTCAAGGATTTGTCACGCGAACGCAGCCTGTCGGTTGAAGAAATCATTTTATAGCCTGAGCAATAACGAGACATGACAAAAGGTTATCCCATCCGTTTCACAGCGGAAGTTCGGGATGGCCTTTTTGATTGCCGGGAATTTGAATTCAGCTAGCAGATTAGCTATGATGAATGAAAGATTAAGATAGGAGAACTGAGGATGAACACCCAAGATCAGATCGAGAAATTCAAACAGATTAAATATGAATTGACCCGTTTTATGATGATTTACAAGTTTGCACTGGAGGAAATTGAGACCAAAATCGATATCCTAAAACAGGAATTTCAGATGCTCCATGACTATAGCCCGATCGAGCATACGAAATCGCGGATTAAATCCCCAGAGAGCATTATGAACAAAATGCTGCGCAAAAACAGCGAGTTGTCGCTGGATGCGATTAAATCCAGCATTAAGGATATCGCCGGGCTACGGATTACCTGCTCCTTTATCTCCGATATCTATCAGGTCAGTGCCATGCTGCAGAAGCAGGATGATCTAAAGGTGCTTGGCGTGAAGGATTATATCAAGAACCCCAAGCCGAATGGATATCAAAGCCTGCATTTGCTGGTGGAGGTTCCGGTCTTTTTGTCAGACTGCCAGGAGCATGTATGTGTAGAGGTGCAGATCCGCACGATTGCTATGGATTTCTGGGCCAGCCTGGAGCACAAGATTTTTTACAAGTACAGCCAAGCTGTTCCCGAGCATCTGACCCGTGAACTGAAGAATGCAGCCGATAAGGCATATGAGCTGGATCTGCAGATGGAGCGTCTCCACCGTGAAATTAAGGAAATCAAGGATGCGCAAGGCGACGATTCCGATGCAGAGCTGCGCCAGATCATGATCAACAACCAGCAGTTTAACCTGCCGGCCAGTTTCATTAAGCTGTTAGGCGAATAAAAGGGTTTTACATGGGCTGGTGAGGAGCGGTTTCAGGAGGCAGCATAGATTTTACATAGAGGATGATTATTTTCTATAAAGTCATATGTATAGAGGAGATATGAACACTTTGAGTACGCCTGATCATCGTCACATTGCTGTGAATCAAATCGGTTATGCCACAGAAGGAGCAAAAATTGCCATATTCAGCGGAGAAGCGCATGGCTTCCGGGTAATCAATGAAGAGACAGAGGCCATGGTGTATACCGGTAAGTCCGGAAAAGCAATCGTGGATAAACCCAGCGGTGCTATCGTTCATGTGGCAGATTTCTCCGGGGTCAGAACGGCCGGCCGGTATCATCTTGAAGGAGACGATGGTCATGTATCTGCCTCCTTTGTGATCGGGGACAAGCCCTATGGGGAGCTGCAGCAGGGACTTTTGAAAGCTTTTTATTATTACCGCTGCGGTGTAGAGCTGACCGGAGAATTTGCCGGTCCATGGGCCCACGGAGCGTGCCATACGGCAGAAGGCATCGTATACGGACAACCGGAGCTGACGCTGGATAGCTGCGGCGGCTGGCATGATGCCGGAGATTACGGGAAGTACTCCGGTCCTGGAGCAAAGGCCATATCCGATTTGCTGCTTGCCTATGAACTATATCCCACAGCATTTGCGGTTTCAATACCGCTTCCTGAGAGCGATGGTAAGACACCGGATGTGTTGTTGGAATGCAAGGTGGAGCTGGATTGGCTGTTCAAGATGCAGGAACCTGGTACAGGCGGAGTGTACCATAAGCTGACTACTTTGAACTTTCCTGGTCTTGATGTAATGCCGGAGGAGGATAACGCAGAACTGTATTTTTCACCGGTATCCTCAACAGCGACTGGGGACTTTGCCGGTGTGATGGCGATGGCGGCAAGGGTCTATGAGCCTTATGACCAAGGTTATGCCCGCCGATGTCTCACTGCGGCTGAAGCGGCCTGGAGTTGGCTGCAGCAGCACCCTGAGGCGCCTGGCTTCAGGAATCCGCCGGGAATTAGCACCGGTGAATATGGTGACGATACGGATCAGGACGAACGGTACTGGGCAGCGGCAGAACTGTACCGTACCACAGGTGAATTGGTCTATCATGAGGCGGTTCAGGCATTGGCACAGCTGTCATTCCCAAAATACAGCCTGGGTTGGGCGGATATGGGCGGATACGGGACACTTACGTACCTTTTGACCGGGGAATCAGCCACTGAGAAGGGCTTGTATACTTCGCTGAAGCAGGGGCTTCTGGCAGAAGCCGATCGGCTGGTGCGGCAGAGCCGGGAGGATGGCTACCGTATTTCCTTGCTGGAAGAGGATTATATCTGGGGCAGCAATATGCTGGTCTTGAACAACGCGATGCTGCTTCTGGCGGCCGAGCATTTCAGCGGTGAGACCGCCTATGCCGCTTGCGCGCTGGATCATCTGCACTACCTGATGGGACGCAATGTGCTGGACATCAGCTATGTGACAGGGTTCGGCGACCGTCCAGTTATGCATCCTCATCACCGCCCATCGGTTGGTGACGGTGTAGCCGATCCGGTACCCGGCCTAGTATCCGGCGGACCCGACCGCGGGCTGCACGATGAATATGTTGCAGAGCATCTTCAAGGCAAGCCTGCTGCCCAGTGCTTTGCCGATCATGATCTCAGCTATTCCACAAATGAGGTAACGATTTACTGGAACTCTCCGGCTGTGTTCGTGACGGCCCGGTTTAATATGTAGAGAAAATTCTGCTAAGGAGTCAATCCCAATGAACCCTTACCAAATCATCAGCCTGGACATGTTCCAGACCCTGGTGAACATTGAAGGCCGGAGGAATCACATCTGGAGACCGATCCTGCAGCAGGATTTTAGCAAGGAACGGGCTTTAGAGCTCGGTCAACTGCTGTTAAGACATTATTTTGAACAGTCGGCTGCGATTCGTGATGCCGGAGGCTTTTACACCAGCAAGGAAATATTCCGCAGCGGTTTTGAGAAAGTCTTCATGGAGCACAAGTTGAGCTTTGATTCCCTTAAGGCAGTGGACATTCTTTTTGCCGAGCACCGGCTTTCCGATTTGTATGAAGACACGGAGCCGTTCCTGCAAAAGATCATTGAAGCGTATCAGGTCTGCATTGTGAGCGACACGGATACTCTGATGCTGCCGGATTTCTATAAGGATTATCCCATTAAGCTGTTTACTTCAGAAGCGTACCGATCCTACAAAAATGACGGGCTGAACCGGATGTTCAGTGAGGTCATCGCATTCTACGGCGTACAACCCGGTGAAATCCTGCATATTGGAGATTCACCCTCGGATGTGCTGGGTGCCGCAAGAGCGGGAATCCGAACCTGCTGGATCAACCGGACCGGATCAGCCTGGAAGCATGAGGTGCAGCCGGATGTAACCGTGGGTAATCTTGAAGAACTCTCTACCATTCTTGAGACGGGCGCGGCATTGCATGCAGAAAGGGGGCTGGAGCCCAGTGAATTCTAATCTACCCAATATAGAACAATTGCGTTACCCCATTGGACCTTTTGTAAGCCCGGGTCAGCCGACGTCGGCACAGCGCAAAGAATCCATTGACGAAATCAGCAATATAACGGCACTGTGGAGAGCGACCGTCCAGTCTCTCACGCCAGAGCAACTGAATACGCCTTACCGCCCAGGAGGCTGGAGTGTGAAGCAGGTGGTTCACCATCTTGCCGACAACAATATGAATGCCTATCTGCGCTTTAAGCGGGGACTCACCGAAGAGGCGCCGGAGATTCCTTCCTACCGGGAGGAACTTTGGGCAGAGCTAAGTGATTATCATGAGGAGCCCATTGAAACCTCGCTTGCGCTGCTTGATAGCCTGAACCGGCGATTCGCTGGCCTGCTGGTTTCCCTGGAAGAAGAACAATTTAATAGAACCTTTATAAGCCTTATGCTGGGTACGATGACTTTGGATACAGCGATTCAGCGGTACAACTGGCATAACCGCCATCATCTTGCACAGATCACCTCATTGATTGAACGAAGCGGCTGGTAACCCCAGAGAATTGAAAAGAGCAAGCGGATTCGGGAACAGTTCCCGCCGCTTGCTCTTTCCTTTGTTTATTTGCTGTCTTGGCCAATCTTCAATCAAGGCCGGTATAGGACGAGATTTCAATAACAAAGATATCCTCACCGTAAAACCCCCTTTTTGCGTAGCCTGTCGGTGATTTTGGAAATATAAACTGTGTGTAGACTCTGTTTCCCAATCGTATATAATTAATATCAGATGGACCTGTCGGCAACGGCCGCCCAGTAACATAAGGAGGTTGAGCAATGCCTGGACTGGGAGAAGCAGGACAACCGAAAAAGAAACTCAGTCTTACCCTATTGCTGATTGGTCTGGTCACATTGGTGGTTCTGCTGACTTCAACGATCCTGCTTACCGCTTCGTATCAATCGAAAAAAAAGTCTCTGATCGAGACGACCCTGAATTTAAATCTCTCCAATGCTGAACGCATGAGCAAGACAGTGGATTCACTCTTCCGGTCTATGCGCAGCAGTATGGTGTATAGTGCAGACAAACTGTCCCAGATCAATGAGGTACAACCGGAACAAGTTGACGATTACCTGGAATTGATGCGCAAGAGCAGCACCTATTTCAATTCAATTCTCCTGGTAGGTGCTGATGGTGTCATCCGTAATGCTTCACCGGCAACGCTTGGAATGGCAGGCAAATCGATTAAGTCCCCTTGGGCTGTGGAAGCGCTTCGTCTTAGACTTCCATATCTCTCAGAGCCTTTTACCACTGCTTCAACCGGCAGAATGATTGTTTTTATGAGTGAACCGATGTATGACCGGGATAAGCATTATCTTGGTCAGCTGGGCGGAACCATTTATCTGCAGGATAGCAATATTCTGAGTATGATTTTTGGTAACGATAATGAAATTGATTCATCGGGCTCCTATTATTACATCGTCAGTGCGGACGGGCATCTCTTGTTTCATCCTGATAAGGAACGGCTCAATGAGGACATCAGCAAAAGTGAGATCGTGCAGGAATTAATGAAAGGACGCAGCGGGCAAAGGGAAGCAGTTAATGTAAGAGGTATCCCTATGCTGGCTGGCTATTCAAGTGTTCCAGCCAATGGCTGGGGAGTTGCTGTAGTTTCACCCGTGAGCAAAATTCAGGATGAGCTATGGGGCCATATCCGCAAAACACTTGCCTATACTTTGATCCCTTTTGTGATTATGCTGCTGCTGGCCCTTGTAATAGCCCATCAATTGGCCAAGCCGTTTGTCATGCTTGCTGATCTGATGAACAAGGTGGGGAAGGAAAAGACTGAACTCCCTGTGCTGAAACCGCATTGGAACCGGGAAGCAGACCTCTTGACCAAAGCGGTGGCCATTGCTTGGAGTGATATTCAGAAACAGACAGATCAGCTCACCCAGGAAGCGATGACTGATCTTTTGACGGGACTAGCCAACCGCCGATCTCTTGATATTACAATGAATCAGTGGATTGCCGCGCAATTTTCCTTTTCCGTGATTGTGCTGGATGTCGACAAATTCAAATTTGTGAATGACACCTATGGTCATCTGGCAGGGGATGAGGTCCTGAAGCAGGTTGCGGGTATACTAAAAGCAAGTATTCGTCCGGGAGATGTCTGTTGCCGCTATGGCGGGGAGGAGTTTGTAGTGCTTCTTCCGCGAACCAAGGCTGCCGACGCCTATATCGTTGCGGAACGAATCCGTAAAACGCTTGAGGCCAGTGAGGTTCCGCTGGCGATGAAGGTAACCTCCTCACAGGGGATCGCTCATTATCCTAGCCATGGGGACTCCCTTGAGAAGCTGCTGGAGCAGGCGGACCGTGCGATGTATTCGGCGAAGGGCCAGGGCAGGAACCGGACGATTATAGCAGATGAATAAATGTTGAAGCGGCATGCCCCTTAAAAAGGAGGTGCCGTTTCTTCTTGCTGCAGCCGGAGAAAATTATTCACCTGGGCCTGGGCGGGTACATATCCTATCGTAAGAACGATAAAAACCGGTTTGCGGAAGGGAAGGATAGCCAGGTGACTTCATACATGGATTACAAATCACCCAATACACAATTTAGCTTTGATGTGAACTGCAACACAACCTTTAAGAAGGATGACTGTAATTATATCAATACGCTGTCAATCAAAGAGCTTAATACGCTGGAGAATACCTCCCTTCTAGACATTTTTCTCAGCAAGTCCAACGTAGTGGAACCCCATTACCACCAGAATGCCGCTGAACTGGTCTATTGTATCTCCGGTGCTGCAGTCGTCTCCCTGATCAATCCATTTACGAATGAGTTGCTGCATTTCCCCATCACACCGGGCCAGGTGGCGAATGTGCCGCAAGGCTGGTGGCATTATGAGGTGGCTACAACCGATTGCACGCATTTGCTGGCGATCTTCAATGCCCCGATACCAGAAGTCATACTGGGCTCCGATCTGCTGACGCTTACACCGCCAAAAGTGCTTGCTCACACGTATTGCATGAATGAAGCCGAACTCAAGGAAGTGCTGGCACCGGTGAAACCGGGAACCTTTATCGGACCGCCTGCAGATTGCTGTGAGCCCGGCAAGACTGCGGTAGCAAACACGGCGTATGCCAATAATATGGCTCCATACATGGAAGCCCAAGCTCCGCATATGCTTCAGCCCTTCGGTTACCAGCCAACCCCTGCGCATGGATACTACGGCCAGCCGTATGTTCAGGAGTACCGCCAGCAGCCCTATGTCCAGACTTATCCGGGTATACAGAATGCGGTTGATATTGGGGGGAGTGTATAACAAGCGGTTGAAGTGAAATCCTTCATAATCAGATAAAACAAAAGCCACCCCGGGATTGCTCCCTGCGGGTGGCTTCATTGATTAAGACAAGCGGACCAATACGCGGCCCCGTGTGTTGGATTTCAAGATATCTTCCAGGGCAGCGGGCAGATCGGTTAAGGTGACCTCGCGGTCCACAAGCGCGTCCAGCAGTTCCGGCTTCAGATCGGAGCCCATCCGGTCCCAAATCTGAATGCGCTGCTCCATCGGACAAGCAACCGAATCGATTCCAAGTAAGCTAACACCCCGTAAGATAAAAGGAAGAACTGTCGTCGGAACCGATGTTCCGGCGGTTAATCCGCTTGCGGCAACGGAGCCGCCGTAAGCAATTTTGCTGAGAACTGCAGCAAGTGGAGCACCACCGACGGCATCAACGGCGGCCTGCCACAGCTGCTTGTCCAGCGGTTTGCCTGAACCGCCGCTGACCTCCTCGCGCGAGAGGACTTCGGCAGCACCCAGGGCCTTTAAATAATCAGCTGCATCTGCTTTGCCGGTGCTGGCTGTGACCTGGTAGCCTTTCTTGGCAAGCATGGCAACGGCCGAGCCGCCGACACCACCGGTTGCGCCGGTGACCAGCACTTTGCCCTTATCCGGCGCAGCGCCATGAGCTTCGATTGCCAGAATGGACATGGCAGCGGTATAACCGGCAGTGCCATAGATCATTGCTTCCCGCAGCGTAATGCCTTTAGGCAGTGGCATGACCCATTCAGAAGGAATACGCGCATACTCGCTGAAGCCGCCGAAATGGGATACCCCAATGCCGTACCCGGTGGCAATGACGGATTGCCCTTCCTGAAAACGCGGGTCTGCGGAGGAAACAACTGTTCCCGACAAATCGACGCCCGGGATAAAAGGATAATTGCGGACAATGTTCCCGTTCGGGATACTCGCGAGTCCATCTTTATAGTTAACACTGGAATATGCAACTCGGATCAGTACTTCTCCGGCAGGCAATTTCTCCATAGTCAGCGGCTGTACCGTCACGGAAAAGGTCTCCGTTTTGTCCACAACCAAAGCTTGAAACGTTTCTGTCATGTAAGTCTCTCCTTAGACGAATTGTAATGGTAAGTATGTTATATAATATTTATTCTGACCGGTCAACTTTTTATTATCTATGATATAATGTACATTATTCCCTAATTTGCGGAGGTCGTATGGTACGCTACAAGAAATCCGAAGAGAAACGCAAACAGATTTTGTTCGCCGCCTTTCAGGCGTTGTCCGAGCTGGGGTATGATTCCGTGACCTTGCAGACGATCGCTGATCATGCCGAGGTCAGTAAAGGGGTTGTGCATTATTATTTTGACAACAAGGAAGCAGTGCTTGTGGAGCTGCTGGAATGGCTGACCGGTAAAATATCCGCTAAAGAGCAGGCAGCGGTGCAAGAACAGCAGACAGCGACCGGCAAGCTTAAGGCTTACATCGACTCTGCGTTCCCCGATGCGGCGAAGAACCGTTCCTTTTACCGTGTGTATCTGGATTTCCTGGCGAGGGCCAGCCGGATACCGGTGTACAGGGAGATTAATCAGCGTTTCTATGACAACTGCGCTCGGATAAGCACAGAGGTGCTGACGCTGGGGCAGGAGGAAGGGATTTTTGTCAAGGAGCTGTCCCCGGAGACAACGGCCCCAGTCATTCGTGCAATCATCGACGGCTGTCTGATCCAGTGGCTAATGACGAACAATGACGAGCTTCATACCGTATTCAAAGAATCCTGTTATGCGGCGGTGATGAAGGTGCTGAGCTCTTAGAATATGGCAAATAACAAACCGTTGAAAGGCTGAGTGCCTATGAGGACAAAATGGAGTTATCTCTTGCTTATTAGTATGCTCTGCCTTTCTGCTGCAATATGGATCTATTCCCAGTCTTGGGCTACCTCTCAACCCACAGTCAACAGGATTCGTCTGGGGCACGAAGAACCAGCAAAATATATAGTGGAAGACAAACAGATAGCGCTGGAAAATATGGAGATTTCCCTCGGCCATCAGACAAACCCGCAGAATTATATCAGCATACCGAATCATTCAGAAGAGCTATGGCGGCGCACACTACAGCTTCCCGCAGGAGAAGGAATCCTGATCAAGTTCCTGCATGGCGGTCCGGCTGTCCTGTCCGTCCCGGATATCACGCAGTATTGGCTCTGTATTCAGCGGCCCAGCAAAGACCTCAAAGACGGAACGGATACCTATTATATTGAAGCTCAAGTGACCGGTGACGAGGATGCCGCTGAACAAGAATTACTGAAGCTTGCGCAGACTTGGGAAGTTCCCAAGTAGCGGAGGGAGCATGTTGACCAGGAGAGCAAGTGGAGAAGTGGATGCCGGGCAGATCTACAAGCTGCGGATGAACATTCTGAAGCTGCCTGAAGTGGAGGATAAGCTTGCTTTTGTCAAAAACCTGAGCAACAGCGGAGGCTCTGTGATACTTGACCTCGATGAGTTGAAATGGTTCTCCGGCGATGAGGCCGAGGCAGCTGCCCAAGAGGACGGCAAACCGGATGCAGGCTCCCTGACGAATGGAATTTATTTCAGTAACTCAAGTGAATCTATTGGGAGTGTCAACCTTAAACCAGAGGTACTCATTGCCTAATTGGTCGGGGCTAGGCTGAAATTCGTTCCGCTTAATGACTTTATTGCCTCCGAGGTAAAAGAAATGCTGTTCCGGGTTGCATCGTTGGGGAGAAGGTCGTATTGCTGGAAGAGATCTATAGACCTTAGGCTTTCAAGAGGAATATCTAGAGGTATGAAGGACGGCCTAATCGGGCTGTCTTTTTTTGTCTACATTTGTAGAATTTCATGAAATTCAAGCTCGGTTACAGGAGGATTATGGTATTTAAGGACGAATATATATTTTCGTGGGATGAAAAAAGAACTAAATTCAGTACTTTGGGATAGTAGTTTGAGCTTTTTTTATGCCTAAGGTACAGGTTGTTAAAAGGAAAGGGCGGCCACAAATCAGTGGGTTTATGGCCTAATAACTACGAATTATTTGGGGGTAGTTTTATGAGCGTTTCGATTAAAGAATTTATAAGAGAGTACCATAAAGCAGTTGATGAGGGGCATGCCGCTATTTTTGCAGGTTCTGGTCTTTCTGCTTCCGTGGGCTTTGTCAACTGGAAAGAACTACTTAGAGATTTAGCAGAGGATATTAATTTAGATATAGATAAAGAAACAGATTTAGTAGCAGTTGCACAGTATTATCGAAACGAAAGAGGCGGAAGATCTAATTTAAATCAAATTATTATTGATCAATTCACAAGGGCAGCAGCCCCCAATAAAAATATTGAAATACTGGCATCATTACCAATAGACACTTATTGGACGACTAACTATGATCAACTTATCGAAACACAGCTTAAAAAATTCGGTAAGGTAGTTGATACAAAAATCATTCAAGAGAACTTAGCTACTACTATGCCTGAAAGAAATGTAGTAGTTTACAAAATGCATGGAGACATTTCGGATCCATCTAAAGCAATCCTTACTAAAGATGATTACGAGTCCTATAACGAAAAAAGATCATTATTTACAACTTCATTACAAGGAGACCTAATTTCAAAGACATTTTTGTTTATAGGCTTTAGTTTTGAGGATCCAAATTTAGCCCATATATTAAGTCATATTCGAACATTACTATCAACGAATCAGAGAAGTCATTATTGTTTTTTCGAAGAAGTTAATCCTAGTCATTTTAAAACAATTGAAGAATATAATTATGCAAAAGTAAAACAAGAACTAAGAATAAAAGATCTTCAAAGGTATTC
>NZ_LVWH01000230.1:0-22382 GCF_001909045.1 Paenibacillus sp. P3E
ATTCAGAAGCAAAGCACCGGGCATGGTCACAATATAATATTATTGATTTAAGAGTATTTGGTTTTTTTAGTCGTATGATAGACTTAACGACACCATATCTTATCTGTGACATTATCAATTGTGTCAGAGAGAAGAGGCAACTGATTACATTTTCTGATGATATTATTAGAGATTATATACATCCAGAGGACTTAACACGGCTAGTGGAATTATGCATGAAGACGGAGAATATTAACGATGTTTTTGATATATATAGCTCAATGCCAATCAGGAAATTTGATATAATCGAACATTTTGTACAAAATCACCAGTTACAAGTTATGGTACAAGGGACTATCGGCCAAAGTGCTACAGGAGCAAAGTCTAATTATTTCACTAGAAATGAGCGCGCCTCTCAACTCGGTTATAGTCCACAGTTTACGTCTTTTGATTCTATCATTACTCAGAGTGAGAGTCTTTTAAAAGAAATGAGTGATCGTCGTTGAAGTTAATTAGTATTGTAACTCCCTGCTTTAATGAGGAAGATAATGTGGAAGAGATTTATCGTCAAGTAAAAGAGGTATTTGAGAATTTGCCCGATTATACCTATGAGCATATATTTATTGATAATAGTTCCAAAGATGGAACTGTTGAAATATTAAAAAAACTTGCTTTTAATGACACCAAGATTAAAGTGATTGTTAATTCCAGGAATTTTGGTCATATTAGATCACCTTATCATGCGATGCTTCAAGCCAGGGGGGAAGCAGTAATCTCTCTGGTTGCAGATTTACAGGATCCTCCTCATTTGATTCCTGATTTCATAAGAAGGTGGGAAGAAGGGTACAAAGTCGTTTTGGGCGTCAAAACACAAAGTCATGAATCCCCCGCTATGTTTGCTGTTAGGAAACTCTATTATAATTTTATTACTCGTCTTTCAGATATCGAATTAACAAAAAACAATACCGGATTTGGTTTATACGATCAATCGGTTATCCAAATTTTGCGTGAAATAAATGATCCTTATCCATACTTTAGAGGGCTGATCTCAGATATAGGTTTTGAAAGTTATAAAATAGAGTATACACAGCCAAGTAGAAAACGAGGAATAACCAAGAACAATTTCTATACTCTCTATGATATTGCAATGTTAGGGATAACAAATCACTCTAAAATACCTTTAAGGCTGGCAGCTATGCTCGGCTTTATAATGTCAGCATTAAGTTTATTTGTTGCCCTGGGCTATTTGCTTGCTAAACTAATATTCTGGAATTATTTTTCTTTAGGTACAGCGCCACTTATCATCGGATTGTTTTTATTCTCATCCATCCAGCTTTTTTTTATAGGGATAATTGGAGAGTACATAGGTTCGATTCATACTCAGGTGTTAAAAAGGCCACTAGTTGTTGAGAAAGAACGTATTAATTTTTAATCATTTTTTTCAAAATGGGCAGGAGGGAAAATATATGAAGGGTATTATATTAGCAGGAGGTACAGGCTCGCGCCTGTACCCACTAACCAAAGTGACTAATAAGCATCTTTTACCAGTAGGGAAATACCCAATGATCTTTCATTCCGTTCATAAACTAAAGCAGGCTGATGTAAAGGATATTCTTATCGTAACAGGTAAAGAGCATATGGGTGATGTTGTGAACCTATTGGGAAGTGGCAGGGAGATGGGCGTGACTTTCACTTATAAGGTACAAGATGAAGCTGGCGGAATTGCTCAAGCGTTAGATTTGGCTCAACAATTTGTTGGACAAGATCAGATGATTGTTATTCTTGGTGATAATGTGTTCGAAGATGATATTGCTCCTTATGTTCATAATTTCCGTGATCAAAAAATTGGAGCAAAGATTCTGATTCAGGAAGTTACTGATCCGAAGCGTTTTGGTGTGCCTGAACTTCAAGGTGATCGAATTCTTTCCATTGAAGAGAAACCACAAAATCCTAAATCCAATTACGCAGTAACAGGGATATATATGTTCGATAGTGAAGTGTTCAGTATTATAAAAACAATCACTCCTTCTGCGCGTGGAGAAATGGAAATCACTGATGTAAACAATGCATATATTAATCGTGGAGAGTTGACGTTCGATATTCTTCAAGGCTGGTGGACGGATGCGGGTACACATGGCTCATTAGCTAAAGCACACAACTTGGCACAGGATATTGTATTTGGTGAGGAATTCGGGAAATTAAAACTATAAGTATGGGGGACTTTTCTTATGAAGGTTACATCCTTAAATCTACAGGGTGCATCCATCCTTGAACCGGTGGTCCATGGCGACAACCGGGGTTTTTTTATGGAGAGCTACAATGAAGAAATTATGCATAAAGCTGGCGTGAACTTTAACTTCATCCAGGACAATCAATCTCTCTCGGCGGAGGTAGGTGTACTGCGTGGTTTGCATTACCAACTGAATCCCAAAGCGCAAACAAAACTCATTCGGGTATTATCAGGGGCTATTTATGACGTAATCGTTGATATCCGTCGTAACTCTCCTACATTTGGCCAATGGGTTGGCGTTATCCTCAGTGAATATAACAAGCGTCAGCTACTGGTACCAAAGGGCTTTGCTCATGGCTTCTGCACACTCGTGCCAAACACCCAAGTCTTATACAAAGTGGACGAATATTATTCCCCTGAGAATGACCGCGGCATATTATGGAGTGACCCGGCGCTTGGCATTGATTGGCCAACGTCTGCTCCTGTGTTGTCGGATAAAGACCAGCGTCATCCGTTATTAAAGGATGCGGAGCTGAATTTTGATTAATACTTATTGTGCATAATCGCTTCCGGGACGGAAACGGTTCATACATCATCACTTTTAGGAAAAAGGTGGGTCCACACATGAAACTGCTCGTTACCGGCGGAGCCGGATTTATCGGCAGCAATTTTGTAATATACATGCTGCAGCAGCATCCAGAATACCAAATCGTTAACGTAGATGCGCTAACGTACGCGGGAAATCTGGAGAACTTAAAGTCAATTGAAGGCAACCCGAATTACTCCTTCGTAAAAGCAGACATTACGGATGTTCAGGCAATGGACGTGCTTTTCAGCCAAGGGGTTGATGTTGTGGTCAACTTTGCAGCGGAATCGCATGTGGATCGGAGTATTTTGGAGCCGGATGTATTTGTGAAGACGAATGTTTTGGGGACTCAAGTGCTCTTGGATGCGGCCAAAAAATATAGCGTGACCAAGTTTGTTCAAGTCTCCACGGATGAAGTATACGGAACACTCGGCGCAACTGGTCTATTTACGGAAGAAACGCCTCTGACTCCAAACAGCCCATATTCCGCCAGCAAGGCGGGCGGGGATCTGTTGGTGCGCGCTTATCATGAGACGTTTGGTTTGCCGGTAAATATCACTCGCTGCTCCAACAACTACGGACCGTACCAGTTCCCAGAGAAGCTGATTCCACTGATGATTTCACGTGCGCTGGCGGATCAGGCTCTTCCGGTGTATGGTGATGGGATGAATATCCGCGACTGGCTGTATGTTGAGGATCATTGCAGTGCGATTGACCTAGTTATTCATGAAGGTGTGAATGGCGAAGTGTATAATATTGGCGGGAACAACGAGCGCACGAATATGCATATTGTAAACACGGTGCTGGAGGAGCTAGGCAAACCGGATTCGCTGATCACGTATGTTCAAGACCGTCCGGGTCATGACCGCCGCTATGGCATCGATCCAACCAAGATCACCAATGAACTGGGCTGGAAGCCGAAGCACACCTTTGAGACAGGGATTAAGGAAACGATACAGTGGTATTTGAATAACCAGGAATGGTGGACCCGCATTCAGTCTGGGGAATATCAGAAATATGCCGCACTCCAGTACGGTAGCCGTCTGGGGGATTCTTTGTAATGCCGAAGATGAAGGTGCTTGTTACAGGCTCAGCCGGACAGTTGGGTCAGGATTTGGTGCTGTTGCTGCAGGCGCAAGGTCATGAGGTTCTGGGCTGTGATCGTCAAGAGATGGATATTACCGATCTGGATCAATGCGTGGAGATCATCGGCGGATTTGCACCGGATGCTGTCATTCATTGTGCTGCGCATACAGCGGTAGATGCCGCTGAGACTGATATCGATGCTGCTTACCTGATTAATGCTACAGGAAGCCGTAATGTAGCGCTTGCTGCGGAGAAGGTGGGAGCGAAGATGGTATGCATCAGCACGGATTATGTTTTTGGTGGTATGGGGACACAGCCGTACCATGAATATGATAATACCGATCCCCAAAGCATCTATGGTAAATCGAAGCGGGCTGGAGAAATCCTGGTGCAGTCCATATCCTCGAAATTCTTCATCGTTCGTACTTCATGGGTGTATGGCAAGTATGGCAATAACTTTGTGAAAACCATGCTGAAGCTGGGGCAGGAAAAACCGCTGCTGCAGGTAGTACACGACCAAGTGGGCTCGCCGACCTATACGGTGGATCTGGCCAACTTCTTGCTGGATCTTGTTCAGACAGAGAAATACGGCGTCTATCACGCCTCGAACAGTGAGTTCTGTACCTGGTATGAGTTCACGCAGGCGATCTTCGCTGAAGCAGAGGATATCCTGGGGTTGAAATTCACCGCTAAGCTCGAACCCTGTACAACAGAACAGTTTCCACGTCCGGCGCCGCGTCCGGCATATTCGGTGATGGAGCATCTATCCATTCGCACGAACGGGTTTCAGGATATACGGCCATGGCGTGAAGGGCTGAGGGACTTTTTGCACGAGCTAAAATAAATTGATAGGGACTCCTGAACCGCAACAGCGGGTTGGGAGTTTTTTTCTTTAAAAAAGCGGCAAGACGCCTTGTTAGTGACGAGAACTGAATACACTCTCTTTATAAGACACATAGCCGCTCATTCTTGTTTTCGGTATATTGTAGTGTAGCTGGTTCAGCTTGCTTACCTGATATGAAAACCAGAATTCGAGGATCGGCAAGCTTTTACTAAAAGCGGACCACTCTCTTGTAGACAGCACGGGACTGCGGATGAACAAGGCACGGCGGGCGTTTGATCGTGGTGCGGGAGAGCCTGGGTCGAACTGGCCAGTATCAGGAACGGTATTTGGAGTGTCCGGTGCGGCTGCAATGTATTCCCGGCGGATGATTGAGGATATCAGTATAGATGGTGAGTTTTTTGATGCTGATTTCTTTGCTTATAAGGAAGATGTGGATGTGGCTTGGCGGGCTGGACTCTTCGGCTGGTTAGCCTATTATGATGCGGAAGCGATCGGTCACCACGAACGGGGCTGGAAAACATCGGGACGTGACAGCAAACCAATGTTCATCCGGAGAATCTCCTATATTAACCGCTACAAAATGATCTATAAAAACGAACCCGCCCGCAAGCTGTTTTCAACATTCCTCTATGCTTTGCCTTACGAGATCGCGGCACATGGGTATATGCTGCTTAAGGAACCGAAGCTTATCCAAGCCTGGAGCTTATTTTTTGCACAATGGAATAATCTCAAGCAAAAACGCAAGTATATTCAATCCAAAGTTAAAAGATTGAGAAGCGAGTAAACCAGATGTGAGAGAGAAGATAAAGAGAGATAAGATAAATAGAAGAGCTGCAGGAACCTTCCAATATTTTCAAGCATTCCATTTTGTATGTGTGGTACAATTTGCTAAAACCTCCTAATCAGGTCGAGCCTATCAGGGAGGTTTTTGTGTTATAATGATTGTCGATAGATTACTATATTTGTCAGGAGCGTACCAGCATTGAGTGTAGATGTCAGTATCATCGTCCTAAATTACAACACATGCCGCCTGACGATGGATTGTCTGAGGTCGGTGTATGATTCGGAAACTAAATTTTTCTATGAAATTATTCTAATAGACAATAACTCCCGGGATGACTCGGTAGAGAGGATCAGCCGGGAATTTCCCGGTGTGATGCTGATCGCCAATTCAGAGAATGTCGGGTTTGCCCGTGCCAATAATCAGGGGATGGAAGTTGCTTCAGGCCGGTATGTGCTGCTGCTGAATTCGGATACGGTTGTGCGGAGGGATACCCTGGAGACGATGGTCTCCTTTATGGACAGCCGGCCGGATCTCGGAGCTTCGGGCTGCAAGGTGATTTTGCCGGATGGTTCATTGGATAAAGCCTGCAAGCGGGGGTTTCCTACTCCATCCGCTTCCTTCTATTATGCATTTGGCTTCAGCAAGCTGTTCCCGGACCGTCCGAGATTCAATGGTTATCAGTTAGGTTATCTTGATCCTGATCAGGACTATCCTGTAGATTGTCTGGTCGGGGCGTTCATGCTGTTGCGGCGGAAGACAATTGATCAGGTGGGAGGGCTGGACGAGGATTTTTTCATGTATGGTGAGGATCTGGATTGGTGCTTCCGGATCAAAGAGGCCGGCTGGGGGATTTATTATTATCCGCAGACCTCCATTGTCCATTTGAAGGGTGGCAGCGCGCGGCGCAGACCGTTCAAGATCGTCTATGAGTTTCATAGAGCGATGATTTTATTTCACCGTAAGCATTATAGCAAGCGGTACAACAGTATGATTAATGGAGCGGTCTATGCTGGAGTGGGTGTGAAGTTCATGCTTTCGCTTGTGCGTAATGCTCTGATCCGTCCCCGGTCCGTGCCTTCACCGGCGCAGACCCTTACAGGCTCTGGAGAATCAGGTTCAAGAACGGAATCGAATGCTGAGGTGAGATTATGATACGCCGTAATCAGAGGTTTTTAACACAGCTGTATATCTTTGCCGACTTTATGGTGATCCAGCTGGCATTTCTGGCCGCTTGGTGGCTTAAGTTCAGAAGCGGCTGGCTGGAATACTCCGAGACCCTGCCTATAGAGTCTTATGCGTATTGGAGCTTTATTTACGGCGGAATTGCCGTGCTAATCGGGATTGTGCTTGCCTTGTATCAGCCGAAGCGCAAAAAACGTTTTGTCGACGAGTTCCTCAAGATTTTTCAAGTGCATATCATGGCCATCTTTATGCTGCTCGGCTTAATGTTCTTTCTGAAGGAAATTGACGTATCCCGGCAATACCTTGCGATCTATATGGGTTTTAATGTGCTGTCCATCATGCTGTACCGCTATGTGTTGAAGAAGATGCTGAAGTCCCTCCGTGAAAAAGGCTTCAACCGTCAGTTCGTCCTGATTCTGGGGGCTGGTACTTTGGGTAAAAGATTCTACAACAACTTGGTGCAGTACCCGGAGCTCGGGTATGAGACCATCGGCTTTCTGGATGACTACCACACATGGGATGGCATTGAAGGGGAACGCTACAAGCCGATTTTGGGGACAGTGGATGAATTGCCCGGGATGCTGGAAATGCTGCCGGTCGACGAAGTGATTCTTGCCCTTCCACTGGATGCCCATTCTAAATATCCGGCAATTATCGCCGCTTGCGAGAAGGCCGGAGTACGGACGCTGATTATTCCCGATTTCTTCGATTATTTGCCCGCCCGTCCGTACTTTGATAACTTTGCCGGAATGCCGATGATTAATGTGCGTGACATTCCGCTGGATATGACCGGCAACAAGCTGGCCAAACGTGCCTTTGATGTCCTTTTCTCGCTGTTCGCCATTATTATGATGTCGCCAGTGCTGCTCATTGTGGCGCTCGGCGTGCGTCTAACTTCCCCGGGTCCGGTTATTTTCAAACAGGAACGGGTAGGATTGAACCGGCGCAATTTCATGATGTACAAGTTCCGCTCGATGAAGATGCAGGAGGATGGGGAGGAAGATACAGGCTGGAGTACTCCGGTTGATCCCCGCCGAACCCGGTTCGGAACCTTTATCCGAAAGACCAGTCTGGATGAGCTGCCACAATTTTTCAACGTGCTGCTTGGCCAGATGAGTGTGGTAGGACCGCGGCCGGAGCGTCCCTTCTTTGTAGAGCAGTTCCGCGGGGAAATCCCGAAATATATGGTCAAGCATCATGTACGTCCGGGAATTACCGGCTGGGCACAGAGCAACGGCCTCCGTGGGGATACCTCCATTGAAGATCGGATCAAGCATGATATTTTTTATATCGAGAATTGGTCGCTGCTGTTCGATATCCGGATTATTATTAAGACCATTCGCAATGGCTTCAAAAATGCTTATTGAACTTATAACAGCTAAATAGATTGATCTGTTGAAACGGGTGCCATCCTTGATGCTGAGGAAGACATATCCGTTTCTTTTTTTTACTCCAACTGTTGCAAAGGAAACCACATCTATGAAAAAGACAAAAGGTATTGCCACAGCCGTTATGATTTTCGCTTTGATCTCTGTGCTAGTGATTACACGGGGTGACCCGGATAAAGAGCTGGCAACTGGCTTTGCATCTCACCGTATTGTTGCCCACGCCATGGGTGGGATTAACGGCCATACGTATACAAACACCCTTGAAGCCTTTGCCGCTAATTACGAGCAGGGAAGCCGTATCTTCGAGGCCGATTTACTCCTAACGACCGATGAGCAACTGGTCGCCCGCCATGAGTGGACGCATAATATGAGCAAGCTGCTCGGCCAGCAAACGATATTGCCTGCTGCCAAACAAGGCACCGTGCTGGATTATGCCCAGTTTATGGACAGCCCTATTCTGAATATCTATTCACCGCTGGATATGGAGGGAATCCTTGATCTCATGCAGTCTTACCCTGATGCCTTCATCGTTACGGATACGAAGGAGATCAAGCCGGAGCTGGTAACACAGCAGTTTACACTGCTTACCGAGGCTGCCGGACGCCGTGATCCGGCCCTTCTGGAACGGATCGTTCCGCAAATTTACAGCCAGGACATGCTGGATGTAATCCATAGGGTGCATGTATTCCCTGAGGTACTGTATACCCTTTATCAATCGCAGGACAGTAATGAGCAGGTGATTGATTTTGTAAAAGAGAGCGGTGTGGATATCACGATGCCAACCACCCGGGTCACCAGGAGCTTTGTAAAAAAACTGAAAAAGGCCGGAGCCCGAATCTATGTGCAGACCCTTAATGACGAAGCGGAGATTGTAAAGCTGTCTCGCATGGGTGTGGACGGGTTCTACACGGACTTTGTTTCTGAAGAAGATTTGAGGCAGTTCAATGGACTACGTTAAGGAGCGGAAAAAGGCGAAAAAATGTTCGCATTTTTCCGCTCTTTAAATTGACACCCCCCTTAGTGCTGGCATAGACTAGAGATACAGCTTTTGCGGTAGCGGAAGTGTTTTTGGCATGAAAAACAAGCATATAAATCGCACCTAATCAATCGGTTGAATAAAGAGGATGGACGAAGATGAATGAAATCAGGCAAACGATTCAGCTGTGGCGGCATGTGTTTAAGCTGGATCCGGACCGTGAACTTGGAGAGGCTGAACTGGCTGCAGTTTGTTTATCGGGAACAGATGCGATCCTAATCGGCGGTTCTACCGGGGTTACTTATGAGAACACGGCTGCTCTGCTGGCCCGTGTGCGTCAATTCGAATTGCCTTGTGCCCTTGAAATTTCAGATCTTGAAGCGGCTGTGCCGGGTTTTGATCTGTATTTGATCCCAATGGTACTGAACAGTCCGGAACCAGACTGGATATTGGGCCATCACCGCCGGGCAATTGAGCGTTACGGAAGCTTCATTCCGTGGGAGCATTTCCTTGCAGAAGGATATATTGTGCTGAACGGGGACTCTTCCGTGGCCCGTCTTACAGGAGCGGACAGCTCGCTGAGTGGAGAAGGTGCGGCTGCTTACGCACAGATTGCGGACAAGCTGATGAGCCTGCCAATCGTTTATCTGGAATATAGCGGTACATTTGGCGATATGGGGACGGTGCGAACCGTAAGAGAGACGGTGGAGCATAGTCAGCTTTTTTATGGGGGCGGAATTACCTGTGAAACTGAAGCTGAACAAGCTGCAGCCCTATGTGATACAGTAGTGGTCGGTAATATCATCTACCAGGATGTGCAGCAGGCGCTGCTCACTGTACAGGCGGTTAAGAGAACACCGCAGATTGACTGTACAACATAGAAGAACGGTGAAGCCGTTTCCTTAATTTATGATATTCAGAAAGGAGCATGTCACACATGCAACTTGTTAACATACAGGATGCCGTAAGCCGGCTTAATCCTCCGCAGCGTCAGGCAGTAGAAACCACGGAAGGTCCCTTGCTCATTATGGCCGGAGCAGGAAGCGGCAAGACGCGCGTGCTTACCCACCGCATTGCCTGGCTGATTGCGAACCGTAAAGCGCCGCCTTGGGCGATTCTGGCGATTACCTTTACTAATAAGGCCGCCCGGGAGATGCAAGAACGTGTCTCCAAGCTGGTAGGGCCGGAAGGTCGGGATATTTGGGTCTCCACCTTTCACTCGATGAGTGTGCGGATTCTGCGCAAGGATATTGAACGGATTGGATTCACCTCTAATTTTTCCATACTGGATTCAACCGACCAGCTGTCTGTTATCCGCAACTGCATGAAGGATTTGAATATCGACACGAAGAAGTTCGAGCCCAAGGCTGTCCAGTCGATGATCAGCACCGCTAAGAATGAACTCATCACACCGGCACAATATGAGCAGAAAATTGGCGATTATTTGGAAGGTCTCGTGGCCAAGGTATATACCATGTACCAGAAGCGGCTGAGAGCCAACAACTCGCTGGATTTCGATGATCTGATCATGAAGACGATCGAATTGTTCAAGGAAGTGCCGGAGGTGCTGGATTTCTACCAGAAGAAATTCAAGTATATCCATGTCGATGAGTATCAGGATACGAACAGGGCGCAATATATGCTCTGCCGGATGCTGGCGGACAGCCACCACCGCATTTGTGTTGTCGGCGACAGTGACCAGTCGATTTACCGCTGGCGTGGGGCGGATATTACGAATATCCTGAATTTTGAAGAGGACTATCCGGAAGCCAAGACGATTATGCTGGAACAGAACTACCGCTCTACCTCGAACATTCTAAATGCGGCCAATGGCGTAATTGCACTGAATACGGGACGCAAGCCCAAGAAGCTGTGGACGGATTCTGCAGAAGGCGCGAAGATCAAAGTGTTCCGCGGCGACTCCGAGCATGACGAAGGCTATTTTGTCACGGGAGAAATCAGCAAAAATGTCAAGGAGGGACAGGCGTATCAGAATCATGCGATCCTGTACCGTACCAATGCGCAATCACGCGTAATAGAAGAAATTCTGATCAAATCGGATATTCCCTATCAGATTGTCGGGGGGATCAAGTTCTATGACCGCAAAGAAATTAAGGATCTGCTGGCCTATCTGCGGCTGCTGTCCAATCCAGATGACGATATCAGCCTAACACGGATTATCAATGTTCCGAAGCGGGGGCTGGGGGATACGACGGTGGGCAAGCTGGCTGCCGCCGCTGCATCTCAAGGTGTCTCTATCTTCCGGGCGCTGCAGACGGTGGATGATCTCGGCTTCTCCGGACGGACGCGCAATACACTGGTAGAGTTTTACGATATGATCGAAGCACTGCACCGGATGGTGGAATTCCTGTCGGTGACGGAGCTGACGGAGAAGATTCTGGAGCTATCGCAGTACCGCCTGGAACTGCAGAATGAGAACACCCTGGAATCCCGCTCCCGTCTGGAAAATATCGACGAATTCCTGTCCGTAACCATGGAATTCGAGAAAAATAATGAGGACAAGTCACTGGTTTCCTTCCTTACTGACCTGGCGCTGATCGCAGACATTGACAGCGTGAACGATGAGGAGGAGCGCAGTGACGCTGTAGTGCTGATGACCATGCACAGCGCCAAGGGGCTAGAGTTCCCGACTGTCTTTATTATCGGGATGGAAGAGGGCGTATTCCCGCACAGCCGTGCCTTCCAGGACAATGACGAACTGGAAGAAGAGCGGCGTCTGGCGTATGTAGGGATTACCCGTGCGGAGAAGCAGCTGTTCCTCAGCTGTGCACGGATGCGCACGTTGTTCGGCCGTACGACGGCCAATGCGCCGTCGCGCTTCCTGGAGGAGATTCCGGAGGAGCTGAAGGAAGATACAGGAGGGGCTTCGGACCGCTTCCGGCGCGGCGCGGAGGTTGGCGGTGCTTATGGGGGCCGAGGCTTTGGCGGAGGCAGCCGGGGGAACTTCGGCAGCCGCAGCGGCGCTGCCGGGAATGCGCCGGCAGGAGGCGGGAACGCCGGCTTCGGCGGCAGCACAGCGTCCGCGGCGACCGGTACGAGCCGCGTGACCGTGACCTCCGGAGGCGCGCAGCGCGCTCCAGGGGCATCGGCGCCCGGCGAATTCAAGGCCGGCGACAAGGTCTCTCACGGCAAATGGGGCATCGGCACCGTTGTGTCGGTGAAGGGCAGCGGCAATGATACGGAGCTGCAGATTGCTTTTCCGGCGCCGGTGGGTGTGAAGCGGCTCCTGGCCGGCTTTGCGCCGATCACCAAAGTCGAATAATTCGGCTGCGATTAACGACTGTGTTTTTGGACCACGCTAACCGTAGGAAACAATTTGATGGAGGGATGTCCCCCGATGGATGCTATGCACACTATGGAGGAGCTCGTAGCTGAGCTGAATCAATATAACTATCATTACTATACTCTGGATGCGCCGCAGATCAGCGACAAAGAGTATGATGTTCTTTACGATAAGCTTGTAGCCCTTGAAGCAGAGAGCGGCATCGTGCTGCCTCATTCTCCTACTCAGCGTGTGGGGGGAGAACTGCTCAAAGGGTTCACACCCCACAGGCATCTGGCACCGCTATGGAGTCTGGATAAGGCGCAGAATATCGAACAGCTTCGCAGCTGGAATACTCGGGTGCTGAAGCTGGTGAATGATTATAACGCCAAAAACCCTGAAACCCCTCTTCCTGCGCCCTGCTATGCGGTAGAACTGAAATTTGACGGCTTAACGCTTAATCTGACCTATCGTGACGGGGTGCTGGTTCAGGCAGCCACACGCGGCAATGGTGTGACCGGAGAAGGCATTCTTGCCCAGGTAAAAACCATCAAATCGGTCCCAATGACGATTCCATTTAAGGAAGGTCTCATTGAAGTGCAGGGCGAAGGGATTATGAATCTTTCTGTGCTGGCGGACTATAATACAAGAGCCGCTGAGCCGCTCAAGAATGCCCGTAACGGGGCAGCGGGAGCGCTGCGCAACCTCAACCCTAAGACAACCGCCGACCGCCGGTTGAACGCTTACTTCTATAATGTAGGCTATGCGGAGGGTGTACAGTTCACAGACCATCAGGAAATGATGGATTTTCTGAGGAACAACCGTTTTAAGGTCAACCCATACCTTACCTATTTTGATCATTTTGACGATGTTACCGAACAACTGGCAGAAATTGAAGAGACCCGTTCCGGTCTAGACTATCTGATTGATGGAGCAGTTATCAAGGTAACTGATTTCCGCATCCGTGAGGTACTCGGGTACACCGATAAATTCCCGCGCTGGGCGGTGGCTTATAAGTTCGAGGCGGAAGAAACCACAACGATCCTGGAATCGGTCAGCTGGAACGTGGGCCGCACCGGCAAGGTCACCCCGCTGGCACGGGTGGAAGCAGTGGAGCTGGCAGGAGTAACCGTCCAGAACTGCACCTTGAACAACGTTGGTGATATCGAACGCAAGAATCTCAAGCACGCCCTGGGTACACGTGTGTTCATCCGCCGCTCGAATGATGTCATTCCCGAGATTCTTGGCAAGGTAACAGAAGAGAGTGACGGCGGGGAGATTATTTTCCCTGAGAATTGTCCGGCCTGCGGTTTCCCGCTGGAAATGCGCGGCGCGCACCTCTTCTGCAATAACAAGCTGAATTGCAAGCCGCAGATCATCGGGCGGATCACCCATTTTGCTTCCCGGGACGCAATGGATATCGAGACTTTCAGTGACAAGACGGCCGGGCAGTTGCATGAGGAACTGGATGTGCGGGAACCAGCTGACTTATATGAGCTGACCTTCGAGCAGCTTGTGAAATTGGAACGTTTTGGGGAGAAGAAAGCCGATAACCTCCTTAAGGCGCTGGAAGAGAGCAAAGGGCGGGACCTAGCGTCTTTCCTGTTTGCCCTCGGTATTCCGAACACTGGCAAAGCAACCACCAAAATGTTAGCCGATCACTACCGCAGCCTGGAAGCAGTCATGAATGCAACCGCCGAGGAATTGTCCGGACTCCCTGACATTGGAGGCATTGTAGCCGAGAGCATTGTGAGCTTTTTCGCGGATCCCTTTGTAGTCACCAGTATTGACCGTATGCTTACACTCGGTGTAGAGGCAAAGGCGCCTGAGGCTCCACGCCAAGTGAATACCAATTCTTTCTTCAGCGGCAAAACAGTAGTACTCACAGGCTCGCTGCAGAAGCTTACCCGGGAAGAAGCAGCGGAGCGCCTGGAGGCGCTAGGCGCCAAGGTATCCGGCAGTGTCTCCAAAAAAACCGATCTCGTCATCGCCGGCGAAAAGGCAGGCAGCAAGCTGGCCAAGGCTCAGCAGCTGGGTATTCAAGTGATCGAGGATGAGGAAGAGCTGCTTCGGCTATTGGAGAGTTAGACGCAGACAACAAAACAGATGCATTCACAAAGTCCTGGTTCGATAACATCGAATACAGGGCTTTTTGCCATATCCATTTATAATATAAAATAGAGAGAAGGCTATTTATGGATTAGAAAGGATACTTGCCTGTGATACAAGAAACGATCCTGCTTGTGGATGATGAGAAAGAAATTGTAGAACTGCTTGACATTTATTTCCGGAATGAAGGATACCGGCTGCTTAAAGCCTTTGACGGAGTGGAGGCACTGAAACATCTCAGAGAAGAAACAGTAGATCTAGTTATTATGGATGTAATGATGCCCAGATTGGACGGAATTGCGGCTTGTATGAAAATCCGGGAGGAGAAAAACATGCCGATTATTATGCTCTCTGCCAAAAATACGGATATGGACAAAATTCTCGGGCTGAGCATAGGGGCTGATGATTATGTCGGAAAGCCGTTCAATCCGCTGGAGATCGTGGCACGGGCTAAATCACAATTACGCCGCTACCATCGATTCAACAAGGATGCTCCGGCAAGGGGCAGCGAGAATGAACTCATTTTCGAAGATTTGGTTATAGATATTGCTAAGCACGAGGTCAGTGTAGATAACCGGAAGGTGAAGCTGACACCCCGGGAATTTTCTATATTGGAACTGCTGGCAAAGCATCAAGGGCAGGTGCTCAGTATGGAGCAGATTTATACGAATATCTGGCCTGATCCATTTCTGGATGGCGGCAATACAGTGATGGTGCATATTCGTAATATCCGTGAAAAAATTGAATTGGATCCTAAGCACCCTCGTTACATACAAACCGTGTGGGGGATCGGATACAAACTGGACGGGCCGTCCTGAAAGCTTGAGGTGAGAGACGTTGAATGCGAAATATATAAGTACAATCCGTTGGAAATTCATCTGGGCGTTTATGTTGAGCGTTTTATCTGGTGCCATTCTACTGCTGGGTGGATACCGGTTGGTGAATGCCCTGCTCTATTTGAACCCTTCTCCCCCGTCGGCGGCGTATTCACAGTTACTGAGATGGGTCATTAATCATATTGGTTCCGTACCTGTGATGACTGCTGCAGGAATTCTTAGCTTTTTGTTCTTCTTTTTTATCTTCACACGAAAAATAGTCTCATATCTGGAGGAAATCACACGCGGTATCCAGCAAATTACAAAGCTTGGAGAATCGCATCGGATTGAGATTAGAACTGCGGATGAGCTGGGGATGCTGGCGGAGAACATCAATATCATGTCTGAACGTCTGCAGCAATCCCTTCTGGAAGAACGCAAGGCTGTCGAAGCCAAAAATGAGCTCATTACAGGTGTATCCCATGATTTGCGCACCCCGCTGACTTCAATACTCGGCTATCTTGAATATATCGAGCAGGACCGATGCCGGGAAGAAACCGAATTGCGCTATTATGTAGACATCGCCTATCAGAAAGCACAGGTGCTGCGAAAACTCATTGATGATTTGTTTGAATATACACGTGTTAACAACGGAGGACTGCCACTCGTGCCAGAACGTCTGGATTTAAAAGCCTTTATGCGCCAGTTGGCAGAAGAGGCGGTTCCAGAGCTTACTCGGGCAGGGATGATCTACGGAATGGTGGATGAGACTGAATCCTTGTGGATCGATGCAGCTCCTTATGAATTGCTGCGCGCCTATGAGAATCTGATTGCGAATGCGATCAGATATGGACGGGATGGTAAAAGGATAGAGATCGGTCTGGCCCGTGAAGGCGATGAAGCCGTGGTGCGGATCAGTAACTTTGGTGAACGGATCGCGGAAAGAGATCTCCCGCATATTTTCGAACGCTTTTACCGGGCTGAACGCTCCCGTTCTCAATACACCGGTGGCTCCGGCCTGGGCTTGGCAATTGCGAAGGGAATTGTTGAACGTCATCAGGGAGTAATCTCGGCTGCAAGCGATATGTACCGGACGGATTTTATCACACGGTATCCGCTGTCTCGGAACCCTTCTTAAGAAAATCTTCAGAACTTTGCCGGGTGCATCTTAAGAAATAGCCGTTATCCTGTGTGACATGAGGTGATTATCACCTGTGTGACTGGAGGGATAGAATTTGAAAAGATTCAAAACGGTACGCTCCGGCTATCTGTACATTTTTGGGGGAACTGCGCTGCTCAGCGGTATTTCTCTTGCTGCTGTATACTCGTTGGCTGCATTGCTGTATTCCCGCTATACTGCAGCTTCCGCGGTCTATTGGGTCCGTAGCCTGCGTTGGCTGATCAATCATATCGGCCGCATACCACTCGCCGTACTGATGTTTACGGCGGTTTTCACCGTAATCTTTCTGCTTCGGTCGCAAAAAATATCCGATGATCTCAAAAGTCTGCTGCAGGCTTCCGAAGAATTGTCTACCTTTGGTTCCTTCCGGGAGCTGAAGGTGGTCAGCGGTGGTGAGCTGGGCCAATTAGCGGGACATTTACATAAAATCAACAGGCCGGAAAAAGCGGCGGACCAAGGTCCTTGCGCTTATAATCTGAAGAATTCGGCTGATCCGGTTTTGGGAAATGAAGCGCTTATGGCACTGACTTTAAGAACAAGAACGTTGATGCGATTGCTGAATGAAGCGTCCACTGGAAAAGGGGAGCAGATTCAGATTTTGCAGGTAGAGGCGGCGAAACGCGAGGCAATGGGCATGGAGAGGTTCATGGAGAACCTGATGGTCCGCTCATGAGCCGACAGGACGCCCGGGCAAGGCGAAAACTGTTGCGCATTTTTTATACTGCTTTTGACATCGGGGTAGCCTGTGCCCTATTGCTGGTGGCCCTTATAGTCTACGTTCATCTATACGGGGATGCTGTATTAGACCGTCATCCAGAGAAGTTGAAGCTGGCGGAATCCAGTATAATTCTTGCCTCCGATGGGACCGTGCTGCGCAGAATTCCATTGCCGGAATCAGGATATAGGAGGTCGGCCCGTCTGGAAGAGATGCCTGAACTGCTAATCAAGACCTTTTTGGCGGTCGAAGACCACCGATATTACAGTCATCAGGGCCTGGATTATACAGGAATTCTGCGGGCTGCATTGCACAATGCGGTGTATCTGGACAATGCTGAGGGAGGCAGCAGCATCACTCAGCAACTCGCCCGCAATCTATATCTGAACAGAGACAAAAATCTGTTGCGAAAGCTGAATGAAGCTTCCCTTGCTATAGCTTTGGAGAAACGGCTGTCGAAAGAGGAGATACTGCAGCACTACCTTAACCAAATCTATATGGGCCAAGGACAATATGGAGTGAAGGCGGCGGCCGAGCATTATTTCGGCAAAACGTATATGAAGGAGTTAGAAATCTGGCAAATTGCTGCTTTGGCGGCTATTCCAAAAGGCCCCTCTGTTTACAATCCTGAGTCGGCGGGGGAACGTCCCGTGGAGAGGAGAAAGCTTGTTCTGCGGATCATGGAGCAGCGGGGATTGATTACCCATGAGGAGATGGTGGCTGCTGCGAAGCAGGAGATTAGGCCTGAAGCGGGTACAGAGGCGTATTCTCCTGGAACAGGGGCTTCCTACATTAATACCGTGCTTAAAGAAGCCTCCCGGCTGACCGGGAAGACGGAGACAGAACTGCAGACAGGCGGCTACACGATTGTGACGGGAATGAATCCCGGTGCCCAGCTAGCGCTGGAAGAGACTTTCCGCAATTCTGATTTCTTCCCCTCCGATGGGAAAACGCAGCAAGTGGAGGCAGCCATGGTTATAATCAACCATGATAATGGAGAGATAGTGGCGTTAACCGGAGGACGTGATCCAAGTATAGGCAGCCTTAATCGGGCAATTATTGATGCACGTCAGCCGGGCTCCGCTTTTAAGCCGGTTATTGATTACGGTCCGGCGCTTGAGAGCGGAAAATTCATGCCGGACAGTCTTCTTCTTGACCGGAAACAGAGATATGGGAGTTACAGCCCTGATAATCATAATGGCATATACCGGGGGCAGGTAAGCATGAGTCAGGCACTACAGCAATCTATTAATGCTCCGGCAGTCTGGCTGCTGAAGCAGGTGGGGGTTGAGAACGCCCGTGCATTCGCAGCCAAGCTCGGGATAGTGCTGCCGCAGGAAGATAATAATCTGTCAATTGCGCTTGGTGGGCTGCATACAGGTGTCTCTCCTCTCAAAATGGCACAGGCATACAGTGTATTCGCAAGCGGTGGAACCTTTAACGAAGCCCATACCGTTCGGAGCATATCAGATGCGCAGGGTAAAATGTTGTACAGGTATGCATCTAAAAGAAAGCAGGTTGTCTCACCGCTCACTGCTGCAAACATGACTGCAATGCTTCGCGACGTAGTGAACAAAGGGACAGGTGTAAAAGCACGGATGAACATCCCGGTAGCCGGGAAGACCGGAACGACCCAGGCTGATCTGCCAGGCGTCACCGGCAAGGCCAACCGGGACCTTTGGTTCGTCGGGTACACCCCTGCTTGGACAGCCGCTGTATGGATGGGGTTTGACCATACCGACAAGGATAACTTTATGACCGCGGGCAGCGGGATGGCGGCTGCTTTATTTTCCAACGTGATGAACAAGGCGTATACAGGCTCCGGGCGATAAAGGTCTATACCCGCTTCGCACTAGGCAACCAAGCATCCTTATCATATCCGCGTTGTTCCCAATAGCCGACATGATCTTCTGAAATGAGCTCAATCCGGTTCAGCCACTTCACTGATTTATAGGCATACATTTGCGGAGTCACCAGACGTACAGGGCCTCCAAGCTGGTTCGGAATAGGTTTGCCGTCGTGCAGCACAGCAACCATTACATCCTTCATCCGCGCTTGGTCCAGAGTCAGCGAATCGGTGTAGACACCATCACCGGAATAGAACTTTACCGTTACTGCCTGCTCCTGCACTCCGGCCATGTCGAGCAGCTTTGCGAGCGGGAGGCCCTCCCATGTGTTTTTATAGACCGACCAGCCCGTGACGCAGTGAAAATCGCTGACCTGCACCTCACGCTGCAGCTTGACGAATTCATCCCAATTCCAAGTGAACTTCCTGTCAACGAGGCCATCGATGGTAAATGACCAATTGCTGTTATCGAAGGAAGGGATATCTGTTACGGTATAGACTCGAAAACTGCCTTCTGCTCCGCCTCCAATGGGTGGAGCGGAATCCGCCAGCGGCACAGGGTCAGGAATCAGGGCATTGGCGTTGCTTGCAGCATATTCGGCGGCTCCAGGAAGCTGTAATGATTTGCCGATCCAACGTACAAAGGTTGGACCGAGCGTTATAGCGAGGCCTGCTCCGACAGCCACCTTAATAAAACCCCGCCGCGTATACACTGGTTGAGGTCCGTTTACAGCTGCCGGTTTCTGTCTAACTCCATAATTCAGGGGCTCACCTTCTGGTGCCATTTCCGGTACAATGGAGCGCTTCTTGGGCTCTTTCAGCCATTTGACCCTGGTAATGGAGTGGTAGATCATGACCGGAAGCCCCACCCAGGTGAGAAGATCATGAACAAACAGCGCCGCATTGGCCGCTCTCGGTCCGGCAAGCCTGAACTGCCAGAGGACAATCCCGGATACAATCCAGCCGGTCAGCATAGCCATCACAAAAACCACATTGGCTTTTTGCGAATTTTTTCCGTTCAGTCTTTTCCAATGCTTGGCCGCAAGCAGCAAATAGTAGAGGACCGGAACAAGCAGTACCAGCCCAAAAGCAATATGAGCCCACTTCAGCCACACCCGACCCTCACCAAGCAGCTCCCGCCAGAAACCACCAACCAGCATCAAACCGCTCACGGCCAGAATCAATACCAGCCATGCATTCCACATGTGAATGGAAACAAGCTTTTTGCCATACCCTTTGCGGAGCCCCGCCAGTGCCTTTTTCAATGATGTCCCTCCTCTAACCCGTGATCGGTGGTGAATCATTCAACTTTTAACTAATTGTACCGCATAACTCAGCGAATGAATAATTCTCTTTAGGGTAGGCTTGTCATACGCTTATCAAAAAGCCCATCATTCTCAATAAAGGAGAAGGATGGACTCATCACAATAGTTTGAAGAACGTGCAACTTGTTGTTTATTACTCTGCTGCCCATTCCTCCAGTTTTTGATCTCTGGGGAGCAGCAGTGCAAGCAGGCCTAACAGGGGCAGGAATCCACATGCTACAAATACAGTCCCGATACCGATCCGGTCAATGAGCGCACCAATGACAACAGAACCAATACCGCCTAGTCCGAAAGCAAGTCCGGTGATCAGTCCTGAGACCGTCCCGATATTTCCCGGATACAGCATTTGGGCATAAATTACGGTTACGGAGAAGCTGGATAACAGGATGAAACCTGATATGACCAGCAGAACAAGCGCCCAGGTTTGACTTACAAAAGGAAGCGCCAGTGCAAAAGGGACGGTTCCCACCATAGAGATCAGTATTAGATTGCGCCGTCCAAAGCGGTCAGCAAGCGGGCCCCCAAAGAATGTGCCAACCGCCCCGGCAGCGAGGTACATAAAAATATAAATTTGAGCATGATCAATGGTCATTCCATAGTTCTTCATTAAGTAGAAGGCATAGTAACCGCCGATAGAGGCGCCGTACCAGGAACGAACAAATACGAGAAAGACTAGAATGATAGTGGCAGTCAAAATACTTTTGCTGCGTGCAGGATCTATGGTGCGAACAGCTGACTTTTTACGGAAGGTGTATCCTTCGTTTAGCATTTTCCGGTACCATCTGGCTACGTAGGTTTGAACAGCAATACCTGCTGCAGCGATGACAGTGAACCCGAGCGCGCCCATCTGCCCGAAAGGAATGAATACCCATTTCATCAAAAGCGGACCCAAGGACTGTCCGGCGTTGCCCCCAACCTGAAAGATGGATTGTGATAGTCCCTTCCGCTGTCCCGCAGCCATATGAGCTACACGCATCCCTTCGGGGTGAAACGCTGCTGATCCGAATCCGACAAGCATAACTGAAAAAATAATCAAGGCATAATTACCTGCAAAAGCCAGTAAAAATACACCGGCGAAGGTGCAGCACATCCCTAGCGGAAGCAATATAGGGCGTGGTTTGCGGTCAGCGGCATAGCCGATAACGGGCTGAATCACGGAAGATGTGATATTGAGGGCAAAAGCGATCCATCCCACTTGAGCGTAAGAGAGCAGCATATTGTTCTTAAGGATAGGAAACATTGCTGGAATGAGCGCTTGAATGGAGTCATTAAATAAATGAACAAAGCTGACTGCTAATAAAATACGGTATATCGTAGCCTGCTGCAGGTGGCGCTGCTGTTCTTCATTTGTTACCGGTGGGGAGGCTGGTATGGGATTGTCGTTCATTGGATCTCCTTTCGAGATGGTTATGGATATTGGTTATTGCTGATTTTCATTTAGCCTCATTGTAGCCATAAGTATTGCACTATGGAAATCAATTTGTGCCCTATCCATGCTAAATATACGCCACCTTATTTATTTATAAAAAAAGCTTGCAAACATTAGGACAGCATGATATATTATCTCTTGTGCTTATGAGGCATCGACGCTGATTGAAAGAGCGAAGAAGAAATAAGTTGACAAGAAACAACGGAACATGATATGATCTAATTCCTGCGCTTGACACGAAGTGTTGAGATGTTAGGAGCAAGTTCTTTGAAAACTGAACAAATGGAACGCGTTAATTTTTATCAGATTCATTTAATGGATCGTCAGTTTCAAAATGAGCAATCGCTCTTTCTAAATACCAATTTGGAGAGTTTGATCCTGGCTCAGGACGAACGCTGGCGGCGTGCCTAATACATGCAAGTCGAGCGGAGCTTATCCTTCGGGATAAGCTTAGCGGCGGACGGGTGAGTAACACGTAGGCAACCTACCCTCTAGACTGGGATAACTACCGGAAACGGTAGCTAATACCGGATAATTCCTTCACCCTCCTGGGCGAGGGATGAAAGGCGGAGCAATCTGCTACTAGAGGATGGGCCTGCGGCGCATTAGCTAGTTGGTGGGGTAA